>NZ_FNKA01000004.1 GCF_900101335.1 Quadrisphaera sp. DSM 44207
GGACTTCAGCTCGGTGTACTCCGGGCCCATCCGCGCCCGCGTCTTGATCCACTCCGGCTTGCGCTCGATCGGAACGGCCGCGTTGCGCGCCTCGACGCGCAACAACCGCCGACCATCAGGAACCAGGGTCACCGACCGGACTCCAGCCGGTCGCGCAGCGCGGTGAGGAAGGCGGCTCCCGTGGCGCCGTCGATCGCCCGGTGGTCGCAGGTGAGGGTCATCTCCGCGACGGGTCGCCAGGCGGGGTCGCCGTCGTTCCACACCTGCCGCTGGCGGGTGCTGCCCACGGCGAGGATGGCCACCTGCGGCACGTTGAGGATGGCGTCGAACCGGTCGATCCCCAGCATCCCGAGGTTGGAGACGGTGAAGGTCCCCCCGGTGACGTCGGCCATGGCGAGCGCGCCGGTGCGGGCGCGCTCGACCACCTCCCGCCGCTTCGCGGCGATCCCGGCCAGGTCGAGCGCCTCGACGCCGTGGACCACCGGGACCACCAGGCCCGCGGGCGTGGCCACCGCGATGCCGAGGTTGGCCTGCTCGAAGGTGGTCACGGCCTCGTCGGCGTAGTGGGCGTTCAGCGCCGGGTGCTCCCGGAGCGCGCCGGCGCACGCGGCGAGCAGGGCGTCCGTGACCGTCGCGCCGGGCGCCCGGCCCTTGACCGCCACGGGCGTGGTCATGTCGACCTCGACCGCGAGGTGGAAGACGGGGGCCTCCCACGCGGCGACCATGCGCCGGGCCGCGGTGCGCCGGATCCCCTTCAGGGGGGTCGTGGTGCCGGCGGGCGTCGCGGTGGTGGTCATGCGGCCACCGCCGACCCGGCGCGCCCGGCGCACCCGTACAGGCGCATCTTGGCGACCGTCGCCTCGATCATGCGCGAGCGGCCCTCGGCCATCGCGTCCTCCAGCTGCCGGTCGCCCTGGGCCCACACGGCCTCGATCCCGGAGCGGAAGGCGTGGCGGAGGTCGGTGTCGGCGTTGAACTTGCGCACCCCGGCGTCGGTGGCGGCGCGGATCTCGTCGTCGGGGACGCCGGAGGCCCCGTGCAGCACCAGCGGGACGCCGGTGACCGCCTTGATCTCCTTGATCCGCGCGATGTCGAGCGGCTGCGGCTCGGACAGGGGCACGCCGTGGACGATGCCGACCGAGACGGCCAGCCAGTCGACGCCGGTCTCGGCGACGAACCGCTCCGCCTCGGCGACGTCCGTGTAGTACGACGCCCAGTCCACCTCCTGGTCGGCGTCGGGGATCTTCCCGAGCTCCGCCTCCACGGGGATGCCGAAGTCGTGCGCGACCTCGACGATGCGCTTCGTGGTGCGGATGTTCTCCTCGAAGGGCAGGTGCGCGCCGTCGTACATGATCGACCCGAAGCCCAGCCGGATGGCCTCGAAGACCTCGTCCCACGGGCCGTGGTCGAGGTGGATGACCATCTCGGCGTCGGACTCCTCCGCCACCCGCCGGGTCAGCTCGTACGCCCTGCGCAGGCCCATGTGGGGCACGATGGCGCGCCCGACCTGCAGGAACACGGGCGCCCCGGCCTGCTCGGCGGCTCGCACGAGGGCCTGGGTGGTCTCCTCGTTGTGCATGTTGAAGCCGCCGACGGCGTAGCCGCCGGCCTTCGCCTGCTCGACGACCCTCCTCGGGTCGGCCCAGACCACGGTCCCGCCCCCGTCAGTCGGTCTCGATGACGGCGACGACGGTGCGGACCTCGACGGTCTCGCCCTCGGGCACGACGATCTCCGAGAGCGTGCCGCTGGCCGGGGCCTCGAGGGTCTCCTCGACCTTCTCGGCCTCGACCTCCGCCAGGGGCTCGTCCTCGGAGACGGTGTCACCCACGGACTTCAGCCAGCTGCTGATGGTGCCCTCGCTCATGCCCATCCCCCACTGCGGGAGCAGGACCTCGACCCTCGCCATGTTCGCCCCATCTCTGTCGTCGGTGTGCTGCGGCCGTGCGGGTGGTTCAGCGCGGCGCGCTGGTGGAGAGCTCGTCGTCCGCGCGCTCCGGGGACGCCGGCAGCTGCACCCGCTCCCCCAGCACGCGGCGGACCGCGTCGGCGATGGAGGTGCGGCTCGGGTAGAGCTGCTTCTCCAGCGCCGGGCTGAAGGGGATCTGCGTGTCCGGGGTCGTCACGCGCACGATCGGCGCGCGCAGGGACTCGAACGCCTCCTCCGCGACGATCGCGGAGATCTCCGCGGCCGCGCCGCAGGTGCGGTGGGCGGGGTCGGCGACGACCAGGTGACCGGTGCGCTGGACCGACCGCACGACCGCCTCGGCGTCCAGGGGGACGAGGGTGCGGGGGTCGACGACCTCCACGGAGATCCCCTGCTCGGCCAGGGCGTCGGCGGCCTTGACCGCCTCCGGCACGGCGCTGGAGACGGCCACGACCGTGATGTCGGACCCCTGGCGGACGGTGCGCGCCTGTCCGAGGGGGATGCGGTACTCCTCCTCGGACACCTCCTCCTTGGTGCCCCAGAGCAGGCACGCCTCGAAGGTCAGCACCGGGTCGTCCGTGTCGATCGCCGTGCGCAGCAGCCCCTTGGCGTCGCTGGGGCACGCCGGAGCGATGATCTTCAGGCCCGGCACGTTCATGAACATCGGGTAGGGCCGGTCGGAGTGGTGGGCGCCGGTGTTCAGGCCGTAGAACATCGCGGAGCGGAAGACCACGGGGATCGAGGCCTGGCCCCCGAACATGTACCGGTTCTTGGCGGCCTGGTTCACGAACTGGTCCATGGCCATGTACAGGAAGCTGGAGTAGGACAGGTCCACGATCGGGCGCAGGCCGGTCATGGCCGCGCCGATCGCCACGCCGACGATCCCCTCCTCGGAGATGGGGGTGTTGCGGATGCGGTCGCGCCCGTACATCTGCAGGAAGTCGCCCTTCTCGGCACGGGACTTCCCGCTCCCTCCGGTGGTGCCGTAGACGTTGGCCTCGACGTCCTCCCCGATGATGACCACGCGCTCGTCGGCCTCCATGGCCTCGCGCTGGGCGGCGCCGATGGCTCCGAGGTAGCTCATGACGGTCATCAGCGGGCTCCGATCGGCTCGGTGTAGAGGTCCTGGAAGGCGATCGACGGGTCCGGGAACGGGCTCTCCTCGGTGAAGCGCACGGCCTCGTCGACCTCGGCGAGCACCTCGGCCTCGAGGGCGTCCATCTGCTCGGCGGTGGCGACGCCGTCGTCGACGAGCCGCTGCCGGAGGATCATGAGGGGGTCGCGCTCGACCCACTGCGCCTTCTCGTCCTTGTCCCGGTAGTCGACGCCGATCCGCAGGCCCTCGGAGTGCTCGTTGAAGCGGTAGGTCACGACCTCGACCAGGCTCGGGCCCTCCCCGCGGCGGGCGCGGTCGACGGCGGCCTTCACCGCCTCGTAGACCTCCAGGACGTCCTGGCCGTCCTCGACCCGCACCCCCGGCATGCCGAAGCCCGCCGCGCGCTCGGCGATGACGCCCGAGGTGACCGTGTGCGCCGGCGTGGACAGGGCGTACTGGTTGTTCTCGCACAGGAAGATCACGGGCAGGTCCCACGCGCCCGCCATGTTCATCGACTCGTACAGGCAGCCCTGGTTGGCGGCGCCGTCCCCGAAGAACGCCAGGGCCACCCGCCCGTTGCCGAGCACCTTGCTGGAGAACGCCGCGCCGGTGGCGATCGGGATCGAGGACCCCACGATGCCGGACTCGCCGAGGCTGCCGACCTTGAAGTCAGCCAGGTGCAGGGAGCCGCCCTTGCCGCCGCAGACACCGCCGGCCTTGCCCACCAGCTCGGCCATCAGCGGGCCCAGGGGGGAGCCCTTGCCGATCGGGTGGCCGTGGCTGCGGTGGTTGCCGCTCATGTAGTCCTGGTCGCCGAGGGCCATCGTGGCCCCGACCACCTGCGCCTCCTGGCCGATGCTCGTGTGCACCGTGCCGGGGATCGCTCCGCGCTTGACCATCTTCGAGGCCCGCTCGTCGAACCGGCGGATCCGCAGCATGCGCCGCTGCATCTCCACCAGGGTCTCGGGTGAGAGCTCCATCGCTCCTCCTCGCATATTCATTCGATGTCAGCATCACGATGCTAGTGGACCACGCAGGGAGCCACAAGGCCCGCGAGGGGCGGGCGGGCGGGAGGGCTAGGGCGCGGCGGCGGCCCCCACCGGGGTGCGCCCGCGCACGGACGCGACGGCGTCCTGCCACCCCGCGTACAGCTCCTCGCGCCGGTCGGCGGGCATGGAGGGCTCGAAGACGCGCTCGGCGCGCCAGCCGCCCTCGACGTCGTCCGGCACCCTCCACACCCCGGCGCCGGCGCCGGCCAGGTAGGCCACGCCCAGGGCCGTGCGCTCCAGCTGGTCGGGCCGGACGACGGGGATCCCGCTGATGTCGGCCTGGAACTGGCAGAGCAGGTCGTTGCGCGTGGCCCCGCCGTCGACCTTCAGCTCGGGCACGGGCACGCCGCCCCGCACGAGCGCGTCGATGTTGTCGCGGGTCTGGTAGGCCATCGCCTCCAGCCCGGCGCGCACGACGTGCTCGGCGCCGCTCTCCAGGGTCAGGCCCACGATGCTGGCCCGCGCCTGCCGGTCCCAGTGCGGTGCGCACAGGCCGGCGAAGGCCGGCACCAGGTACACCCCGCCGCTGTCCCCCGCGCGGCGCGCGAGGGCCTCGACGTCGTCCCCCGGGCCGAAGACGCCCAGCCGGTCCCGGAGCCACTGCAGGGTCTGCCCGCAGGAGAAGACGACGCCCTCGGCCTCGAAGTCGGTGCGCCCCTGCACCGTCCAGGCCACGCTCGAGGTCAGCCCCGGCAGGTCGACCGGCGCCTGGCCGCAGTTGGCGGTCAGCACCCCGGCGGTGCCGTAGGTGTTCTTCACGGAGCCGACGGTGAAGCACGCCTGGCCGAACATCCCCGCCTGCTGGTCGGCCAGCACGGCGGTGACCGGCACGGGCGGCCCTCCGGGGCCGCCGAGGACCGCGGGGTCGACCTCCCCGAAGCGGCTGTCCGAGGCGACGGCCGGCGCCAGGAGCTCCAGCGGCACGTCGCAGGCCGCGCACAGCTCCTCGTCCCAGGCCAGCTGCCCGAGGTTGAACAGCGCCGTCCGCGAGGCCTCGCTGTGGTCGGTCAGGTGGGACCGGCCGCCGGTGAGGTTCCACAGCAGCCACGTGTCGACCGTCCCCGCCGCGAGCTCCCCGCGCAGCGCCCGCTCCCGGGCGCCGGGCACGTTCTCCACCAGCCACGCCAGCTTGCCCGCGCTGAAGTAGGAGTCGTTGTTGACCCCGGTGCGCTCGCGCACGACCGGGTCCAGCCCCGCGGCGCTCCAGCGGCGGACGAGGGGGTCGGTCTGCTTCGACATCCACATCACCGCGTTGTGGACGGGCTCGCCGGTGCGCCGGTCCCAGACCATCGCCGACTCGCGGTGGGTCGTGATGCCGACCGCGGCGATGTCGGCCCCGCTCGCGCCGACCTGGGCCATCGCCTGGCGCATGCTGTCGTGCTGGGCGCGCCAGAGGGCGACCGGGTCGAACTCGACCCACCCGGGCCGCGGGAAGATCGGCACCAGCGGGTTGCGGGCCTCGCTGACGATCCGGCCCTCGGGGTCCACCAGCACCGTGCGGGCGCTGGTGGACCCCTCGTCCAGGGCCATCACGTACCGGGGGCTCATCGCCGTGCGCCCGCAGGGGCCGGGTCCGCCGCCCGACCCGGCACGGCCAGCCGCTCCAGCCACTGCCGGTAGCCGGCCACCTCGGCGCGCTGGCGCTCCTCGTCCCACCCGAGCCGGTCACCGAGGACCGCCGCCGCCCGGTCGACGGTCTCCAGGCCGTGCCCGGGCTGGAACGCCAGCAGGACGCGCCGCGCCATCACGTCGGCGAGGCTGACCGCCAGCTCGCGCCGGACGGCGAAGAGCAGCTCCGCGCCGATCGCCCCGGACTCCGGGTCGAAGACCTCCAGCAGCTCGGGGTCGCCCGCCGCGCAGGCCACGACGTCCGCGGCCCGGGCCCCGTACAGGCCGAGCAGGCGGTCGGCGGTGCGCTCGGACAGCCCGGCCCGGGACAGCAGCGCGGCGCGCACGGCGCCTCGGTCCCCGACCGCGCCCGGGAAGGGGATCTTCTGCGTCACGCAGGGCGGGGCCTTGCGCCCGAGCCTGGTGAAGACGTCGTCGACCGCGTCCTCGGCGAGCTGGCGGTAGGTCGACAGCTTCCCGCCCACCACCGTGACCAGGCCCTGCAGCTGCGGGCCGTGGTCGTGCAGGACGTGGGTGCGGGTGACCTTCGACTCCGGCACGCCGGGGGCGTAGGGCAGGGGCCGCACTCCGGAGTAGGTGTAGAGGACGTCGTCCTGGGTCAGGTTCGCCCCGGGCACCAGGCTGTTGACCTCGTTGAGCATGTAGGCCATCTCGTCCGCGTCGCAGCGGGCCTGCACCGGGTCCTCCTCGAACCGGATGTCCGTGGTCCCGATGAGGTAGCGCTGCATCCACGGGATGACGAGCACCAGGCGCCCGTCGCGGCGGGACTCGTAGTAGACGACGTCCGCGGGCGCCCCGGGGAAGGGGTCCACGACGAGGTGGCTGCCCTTGGTGCCCCCGTTCAGCCGCGGCTGCTCCGGGGCGCCGCGGCGGAAGACCCGGTCGATCCAGGGGCCCGCGACGTTGTAGACGACGGGCGCCCGGACCTCCCCGACCTCTCCGCTGCGGGTGTCGACGAAGCGGACGCCCTGGACCCTCCCGCCCTCGACGAGGACCTCCTCGACCCGCGCCCGGGTGCGGATGACCGCCCCGTCCCCGACGGCGGCCACCGCCAGCTCGACGCACAGCCGCTCGGCGGCCTCCACCTGGCCGTCGGTGAACAGCGCCGCCCCGCTGAGCCCGTCGCGGTTGATCCCGGTGAACCGCTCCACGGTCTCCCGCAGCGAGAGGATGCGGTGGCTCGGGGACTTCTTGTCGAAGGACAGGACGTCGTAGAGCACCATCCCGAGCCGGATCATCCAGCCGGGGCGCTTGTTGTGCCGGTAGAACGGCATCATCAGCCGCACCGGCTCCACCAGGTGCGGCGCCACGCGGAAGAGCAGCTCGCGCTCGCGCAGGGACTCGCGCACCAGGCCGACCTCGTAGTGCTCCAGGTAGCGCAGGCCGCCGTGGACCAGCCGCCCGGACCACGCCGAGACCCCGCTGCACAGGTCGTCCTGCTCCAGCAGCGCCACGCGCAGGCCCCGCAGGGCCGCGTCGCGGGCGATGCCCAGCCCGTTGATGCCCGCGCCGACGACGACGACGTCGAAGGGCGCGGACAGCTCGTCGACGGCGGGAGGGCGCGCTCCCGCGCCCGGTGCGGCGCTCACCGGCCCAGCCGCCCGACGACCTCGCGCACCAGCGGCCACACCTTCGCGACCGACCGGTGGCTGACGGTCTCCTTGGGGTTGTGCAGGTCGTGCAGCTCCGTGCCGATGGAGATGGTGTCCAGGCCCAGGGTGTTGCTGAAGATCCCCAGCTCGAGGCTGCACTGGGACACCTCCACCTCCGGCTCCTCGCCGATGACGTCGCGGTAGGCCTCGGAGGCGACCTTCAGCAGCGGCGAGTCCGGCTCGTAGGCGAACTCCGGCGCGTCCAGGCCGTACTGCTCGACGCCCACCCCGCCGCCGGCGAGGGCGGCCAGCGCGCGCACCCGGTCGAAGACCTCGTGCTTGCGCGAGGTCAGCGCCGAGGTGATCGTCGACATCAGCCGGGCGCCGTCGTCCGTGGTGCGGATCGTGCCGAGGTTGTTCGACGTCTCCACGCGCCCGGGCACCGCCAGGTTCCAGCTGATCACCCCGTTGGGGACCAGGGAGACCAGCCGGGCGAGGCGGGCGCCGGCCTCCGCCGAGAACACCCGCTCCGGCTGCTCGGCGGGCTCCAGCTCCAGGCGGATGCCGGGGTCGGCCCGCTCGTACTCCCGCTCCAGCTCGCCCTGCACGCGCGCGACCACCTCCTCCACGCCCGCGACGTCCTCGGGGCGCAGGGCGAGGACGACCTGGGCGTCGGCGGGGATGGCGTTGTTCTGGGCGCCGCCGGTGGGGTCGGCGATCCGCACGTCGAGCTCGTCGAGGGCCCGCGTCAGCACGCGCGCCAGCACCAGCAGGGCGTTCGCCCGCTCCAGGTGGATGTCGAACTCGCAGTGCCCGCCGGCGAGGCCCCGGACCTTCAGCAGCCGGGCCTCGGGATGGGTGGCGGGCGCGTCCTCCCACTGCGCGGGGACGTCGATGGTCATCGTGACGTCGCCGCTGCAGCCGGCGAGGATCTCCTTGTCGGTGATCCAGTTGAAGTCGATCATCCGCTTGCCGGTCAGCTGCGAGGTGTCGAAGCGCCCGGCGCCGTACTTGCCCTTCTCCTCCATCGCCGTCAGGACGGCCTCCAGCGGGGGGTGCGGGATGTCCTTCGAGTCCAGCAGGGCGAGGATGTAGGAGACGCCGATGCCGTTGTCGGCGCCGAGGGAGGTGCCGTCGGCGGTGATGTAGTCGCCCTCGACGACGAGCCTGATGGGGTCGTTCTCGAAGTCGATGCTGACCCCCTCCTCCTTCTCGCACACCATGTCCAGGTGCCCGTGGAGGATCAGGGGCGGGGCGTCCTCCAGGCCGCCTTGTCCCGGCTTCCTCACGAGCACGCAGTGCATGTCGTCCTTCACGGCCTCCAGGCCGCGCTCGCGGGCGAAGCGCACCACCCACTCGGCCACGCGCTCCTCGTTGCCCGAGCCGCGGGGGATGCCGGCGAGGGTCTCGAAGAACGAGAGGACCTCTCGCGGCTGCAGGGACTCCAGGACGGTCATCGGTGTGCTCCTTCTCGAGTCGTCAGGTGGTCAGCGGGTGGTCGTCGGGAGGTGGCGGTCAGGGGGTGGCCGGCGCGCGCGGCGGGCGCCCGCGGCGGCGGGCCGTCGCGGCGCGGCCCGGCCAGCAGGTGCCGGGCGGAGGCGGCGTCGGTGACGAGGACGTCGACCCAGCCGCCGGCGAGGGCGGCGGCCAGCGGCTCGTGCTTGCTGGCACCGCCCGCGACCGCGACCCGGCGCCGGGCCCCGCGCAGCTGCTCGAGGGTGGCGCCGACGACGAGGTCGTCCAGCGGCGTCGGCACGGCGCGGCCGCGGGCGTCGACCAGGCGCAGGTCCAGCTGGCCCACGGCGCCCCGCTCGCGGGCCGCGGCGAGCTGGTCCGCGCTGAAGAAGCCCTCGCCCGCCAGGCCGCTGTGGAAGTCCACCGGCCCGATCCCGACGAAGGCCACGTCGAGGCGGTCCAGCAGGTCCAGCGCGCGGCGCACGTGCGGGTCGCGCAGGCGCGCCCGGCGCAGGGCGGGCGTGGCCACGACGCCCGGGGTGCGCAGGAAGACGGGCTCGGCGCCCAGCGCCTCCGCCAGGCGCTGCGTGGCGCGGGCGGCCTCGTGCTGCAGCAGCGGCGGGCCCAGGTCGCCGAGCATCTCCACCACGTGCGCGGCGCCGGTGCGCCGCACGCCGTCCAGGGAGGCCGCCATCGCCCGCAGCGTGGAGCTCCAGGGCGTGAAGCCCACCACCGCCCGCTCCAGGGGGACGTCGGCGAGCAGCCGCGCGGCCGCCGGGCCGAGGGCGGTGGCGACCGCCCCGTCGCCACCGGGGACCTCCACGACGTGGACCTCGCTGAGGCCGTGCAGCTGCTCCAGCCTCTCCTCCAGGTCCGGGTGCAGCCCCTCGGGCACCGCGACGACGGTGCGCACGATGCCGTGGTCCTCGGCCTGGCGCAGCAGGCGCGAGACGCGCGCCTGGGACGTGGCCAGGCGCTCGGCGATGTCCCGCTGCCGCACGCCGTCGACGTGGTAGAGCCGGGCCGCGACGGTCATCGCGCGCAGCAGCTCCTGGCTGGGCCGGCTGGCCGGCGCCTCGCTCATGACGGTCCTCCTCGACGCGCCCGGGTGGCCCGTGCTGGCCCGACGCTCAGGCGCGGGTCCTCGCCCCGCGGCGGTCGGTGACGACCGCCGCGATGATGGCGACGCCGATGACGACCGGCTGCAGGTTCGGCGACACGTTGAGCAGCGCCATCCCGTTGTTGAGGACGCCGATGATCAGCAGGCCGATGAAGGTGCCGAGCATGCTGCCCGACCCGCCGGCGAGGCTCGCGCCGCCGATGACGACGACCGCGATGACGTTGAGCAGGTCCGCCGTGCCGGCCGTCGGCTGCGCGGAGTCGAGCCGGGACCCGACCACGACGCCGGCGACGGCGGCCAGGACGCCGGCGGTGACGTAGACGCGGATCGTCAGGGCCCGGACGCCGATCCCCGACAGGCGGGCGACCTCGGGGTTGCCCCCGATCGCGTACAGCGCCCGGCCGCTCGGGCGGTAGCGCAGCCAGAAGCCGGCGGCGAGGTAGATGGCGACGAGGATGACGCCCTCGATCGGGAACCCGAGCACCTCGGCGCTCGTCAGCGCGAGGTACCACGACGGGAAGCCGGTGATGGGGTTGCCGTCGGTGATGAACAGCGCCAGGCCGGCGGCGGCCGACATCGTCGCCAGCGTCGCCACGAACGCCTGGATCCGGCCGTGGGTGACGAGCAGCCCGTTGATCAGGCCGATGAGCGCGCCGACGCCCAGGCCGGCGAGCACCGCCACCCCGAAGGGGATGCCGTGGACCTCGTGCATCCAGGCGCTGGTCATCAGGCTCAGCGCCAGGGTCGACCCGACCGACAGGTCGATGCCCCCGATGATGATCACGAGGGCGGCGCCGACGGCCATGATGCCCACGTCGGAGACCTGGCTGACGATGTTGGTCAGGTTCCTCACCGTGAGGAAGTACGGCGACAGGAAGGACATCACCACGACGATCACCACCAGGCCCACCAGGGGGCCGGGCAGGGAGCGCAGGGCGCCCAGCGCCCGCTGCGCCGGCGACGGCGCGGTGGTCGTGGTCCCCGTCCCGGTGCCGCGGGGAGCGGTCTGCTGCATCGTCATGGGGTCCCCAGCTGCTCAGGTGCGGACGGCCGGCGCAGGGCCGGCGGACGGCTCGGAGCCGCCGGCGGCGGCGAGCGCGGAGCGGCTGACGGCGAGCGCCATCACCGCCTCGGGGGTGGCCTCGGCGCGGTCGAGGACCCCCTGCTGGCGCCCCGCGGACATCACGAGGACGCGGTGGCAGAGGCCCAGGACCTCCTCCAGCTCGGAGGAGACCACGATCACGGCGACGCCCTCGGCGGCGAGGGAGCGCAGGATCTCGTAGATCGCCTCCTTCGCCCCGACGTCGACGCCGCGGGTGGGCTCGTCGATGATGAAGACCCGCGGCCGCTCGACGAGCCACTTGGCGAGCAGGACCTTCTGCTGGTTGCCCCCGGACATGCTGGCCACCGGCAGGTGCATCCGGCCGCGGATGTCCAGCTCGGCGCTCTTGCGCTCGCCGACGGCGCGCACGGTCCGGCTGGTCAGGAGGCCCCGCACGGCCAGGGCCTTCTCCCACGGCAGGGTGATGTTCTCCGCCGCCGAGCGCGGGAGGTTCAGGCCCTGGCCCTTGCGGTCCTCGGGGACCATGACGATCCCGGAGGCGATGGCGGCCCGCGGGTTCCCCGGGGGCACCCGCCGGCCGCCGACGAGCACCTCGCCGCCGTCGAGGGCGTCCACGCCGGCGAGGGCGCGCACCACCTCGGTGCGCCCGGCGCCCACCAGGCCGGCGAAGCCGAGCACCTCCCCCGCGGAGACGGTGAAGTCGACGTCCGCGAAGGCCCCGCGGCGCCGCAGCCCCCGCGCCTGGAGCACGACCTCCTCGCGCCGGGGCCGGGGCGCCACGTGCTGGTAGCTGAACTCGCGCCCGACCATGGCGTTGACCAGCTCCTGCTTGGGCACGTCCCCGGTCTCCCAGGAGGCCACGCGCCGGCCGTCGCGCAGGCACACGACGCGGTCCGCCACCTCGCGCACCTCGTCGAGGCGGTGGGAGATGTAGACGACGCCCGACCCGGCGTCCCGCAGGGCGCGGATCTGCTCGATGACGCGCTCGGTCTCCGACTCCCCGAGCGCCGCGGAGGGCTCGTCGAAGACGACGTAGCGCGGCGCGCGGCTGATCGCCTTCGCGATCTCGATCTCCTGCTGCGCGGCGATCGACAGGCCCCGCACCGGCCGGCCGGGGTCGATCCCGACCCCGAGCCGGGCGAGCACCTCCGCCGCCTCGCGGTCGATCCGCCGCCGGTCCACGCGCCCGCCGCGCACCGGCAGGCGCCCGAGGAAGATGTTCTCCGCCACCGTGAGCTCCGGCAGCAGCCGGATCTCCTGGTGGATGAGGGCCACCCCCTGGTCGAGCGCGTCCGCGGGGGAGGACGGCGCGTACGGGCGCCCGTCGAGCGTCATCGTCCCGGAGTCCGGCTGCACGACGCCGGTGATGATCGAGCTCAGCGTCGACTTGCCGGCGCCGTTCTCCCCGATCAGCCCCACGACCGCCGCCGGGGGGACGTCGAAGCCCACCGACCTCAGCACCGGGACCCCGGAGTAGCTCTTCCCCACCTGCGAGCACACCAGCCCGCTGGGCTCCTGCCCCACCGCCGCCACCCTCGACACCGCCCCTCCCCTCGCGCCGACCGGGATCAGGAGGAGGCGGAACCGGCGTCGGGGCCGTAGAACTCGGTGACGTCCTCGCCGCCGACGGTCTCCGCGTCGATGCGCACGGTGTCCTGGTACTGCTCGGCGGGCAGCTCGGCGCCGTCCCGGACGTGCTCGATCGCCTGCTGGACCGCGAGCTGGCCCATCATGTAGGGCTGCTGGGCCATGGTGGCCTGGGTCAGCCCCTGCTCCACGGCCTCGAACATCGTCGGGAAGCCGTCGATGCCGACGAAGAGCATCCCCTCGTGGCGCCCGGCCTCCTGGGCCGCCTTGGCCGCGCCCATGGCCATCGCGTCGCTCTCGCCGAAGACGGCCTTCAGGTCCGGGTTCGCCGTCAGGATGTTCTGGGTCGCCTCGAACGCCTCGGCCTCGTCCCAGTTGGCCGTCTCCTCGGCCACGACCCGGATGCCCGGCGCGGCCTCGATCGCCTCCTGGCAGCCCTGCGTGCGCTGGATCTCGGCGGTCGAGCCCAGGACGCCGTGCAGGATCGCGATCTCGCCCTCCCCGCCCATCTGCTCGAACAGCCAGGTGCACAGGTCGCGCGCGGCCTTGACGCTGTCGGTGGCGATGTAGGTCGCCAGCTCGCCCTCGCCGCTCTCCGGGCGCTGGTCCACCGCGAGGACCGGCACGTCCGCCTCGTTGGCGGCGCGGACGCCGGCGGCGGCGGCGGTCGAGTCCTGCGAGGTGAAGATGAGCGCGTCGATCTGCTGGGTGAGCAGGTCGTCGACCTGGCCCACCTGGGCGTCGGAGTCGTTGTTCGCCGAGGTCACGAGGAGCTCGACGCCGGCCTCCTCCGCGGCGGCCTCCATGCCCTGGACGGCGGCCACGTAGAACAGGGACTTCTGGTCGGCCACGGACACCCCGAGCCGGACGTCCTCCCCGCCGCCGCCGCCCGCGGCGGCGGAGCCGCCGTCGCCGGTGCCGCAGCCCGTGGCACCGAGGGCCAGCAGGGCCGCGGCCGCCGAGCCGAGCAGGGCCTCGTGGGAGCGTCGTCCTCGCAGCATCGCGGTCTCCTCCACGCCGTCGTGGGTCGTCCTCGCCGGGCGTCGTCGGTGACGCCGCCGAGTAGGTATTCAAGCGTTGCTTGGGTAGTCAGTGCAGCGTGGCGCAGTTCCCCGGCCGCGTCAAGACCCGCCGATCACGGACCGGCGCCGTCCTGCGGCGCCGGCGGGCAGCAGCTCGTCGATGCGCTCGAGGACGTACCGCGGGCGGCGGTGCGGGGGCGCCTGCTCGACCGCGGCGCGCGTGCTCTCCCCGGTGAGCACGAGCGCGGAGTCCAGGCCGGCGTCGACGGCCATGGCGATGTCGGTGGACAGCCGGTCCCCGACCATGACGCAGTCCTGCGGCGCCAGCCCGAGGACGTCGAGGGCCGTGCTCAGCATCAGGGGGCTGGGCTTGCCGACGTTGACCTCGCAGCGCACGCCGGTGCACGCCTCGATGGCGGCCACGACGGCCGCGGCGTCCGGCTCGCCGCGCCCGCCCGGCATCGGGCAGTAGGCGTCGGGGTTCGTCGTCACCAGGCGGGCCCGCCGGTGCATCCACAGCGCGTCGAACGCGATCTGCAGCTTGCGGTACCCGAACGCGCGGTCGTAGCTGGCGACGACGACGTCGATCTCCTCGGGCCGCTCCGTCAGCCGCAGGCCCGCGGCCTCGACGGCGCGGCGCAGCGGCTCCTCGCCGATGACGAAGACCCCCGCGCCCGGCGCGTTGCGGGCCAGCCACGCCGCCATCGTCACGGTGGTGTTGACGATGTGGCTGGTGGGCGTCGGCAGCCCCAGGCGCTGCAGCTTCTCCGCGTACATCGCCGGGTCCCGGGTGGGGTTGTTCGACAGGAACAGGGTCGCCCGGCCCGTCTCCCGCAGCCCGGTGACCAGCTCGTGCGCGCCCGGCAGCAGCTGGTCCCCGAGGTAGATGGTGCCGTCGAGGTCGAACAGGTAGCCGTCGTACGGGCGCGGGCGGACGCCGGCGCCGTCGAGCGGCTGCGCAGCGCTCACCGGGAGGCCTCGGAGCGGGAGGCCTCGGAGCGGGAGGCCTCGGAGCGGGAGGCCTCGGAGCGGGAGGCCTCGGCCAGCCGCGGGAACAGGGCGCGCATCGCCGGGTAGATGTCGCGGTAGACCGCGTACAGCCGGTCGTAGGCCGCGCAGCGCTCCGCGTCCGGCTCGTACGAGCCCGCGGTCGCGCTCATCGCCTCGGCCGCGGCGGGGACGGAGTCGTGGACGCCGACCGCCGCAGCCGCCAGCATCCCGGCCCCCAGGCAGGTGCTCTCGGCCTCGCGCACGACGTCCACGCGGCGGCGCATGACGTCGGCGAGGATCTGGCACCACACGCGGCTGCGCGAGCCCCCGCCGAGCGCGACGAGGGTGCTCACCGGCTCCTGCAGCACCGCCTCGGCCCCGTCGGTGAGCAGCCGCTGCTCGTACGCGATGCCCTCCAGCAGGGCGCGGTAGACGTGGGACTTGCCGTGGGAGCCGGTGAGGCCGACGAGCACGCCGCGGGCGTGGTGGTCCCAGTAGGGCGTGAGGGCACCGGCCCAGTAGGGCAGGAGCAGCAGCCCGTCGGCGCCGGGCGGCAGCTGGGCGGCCGCGGTCTCGAGGATCTGCTCCGGGGTCAGCTCCAGGCCCAGGGCCCGGCTGTCCAGGCCGGAGAACTTCTCGACGAACCAGCTGAGGTTGTACGTCCCCCCGCCGATGAACGTCTCCAGCGCGTAGGCGCCGGGCACGGCGGCGAACAGCGTGCGGTACTGCGCGCCGTAGGAGTAGGTCTCGCTGTAGGTGCCGGAGACGACGCCCGTGCCCAGGTTGAGGTAGGCGCGCCCGGACGCCGTCACGCCCGTGCCCAGCTGGGCGGCCTGGCCGTCGCCGACCCCGGCCACCACGGGCAGGCCCCTGGGCAGGCCGAGCTCGCGCGCCACGTCGTCCGCGACCCTGCCGAGCACCGTGCCGGGCGGCCGCAGCTCGCCCAGCTGCTCGCGGCGCAGCCCGGCCGCCGCCAGCAGCCCGTCGTCGTAGTCGCACGTGGTCATGTCCACGAGGCCGAGCGGGTCGGCGCTGGCCCAGGAGGTGGCCCACTCGCCGGTGAGCCGGTGCACGAGGAACCCCTGGACGTCGACGACCTTGCCGGTGCGCGCCACCGTCTCCGGCTCGTGGCGGGCCAGCCACAGGAGCTTGTACCAGGCCGGCGTCGGGTTCGGCGGCTTGCCGGTGATCCGGTGCACCTCGGCGGTGCCGTGCTCCTCGACCTCCCGCACCGCGCGCCCGTCCAGCCAGAGCAGAGCCGGCCGCAGCGGGTTCCCGGCCGCGTCGAGGCAGACGAAGGTCTCGCGCTGGTGGGTGACGCACAGGGCCCCGACGCGGGAGGCGTCGACGGTCTGGACGGCGCGCCGCACGGCCGCCGCGGTCGCCGCCCACCAGTCCTCGGCGTTCTGCTCCCCCCACCCGGGCCGCGGGCGGCTGAGCTCGAACGTCGACCGGGCGGAGGAGACGGCGAGGCCGGCGGGGTTCCACACCACGGCCTTCGCGGCCGTGGTGGAGGAGTCGACGCCGATGACGTAGTCACCCGCCACGGCCGACCCCCGAGACCTCCGCCGCCGGGCCCACCGCGCGCGCGGCCCGCTCGAGCACGTCGTCGACCTCGGCGTCCCCCCACCAGCCGAGGAGCGTCAGCAGGTCGACCGCGGTGAACCTGTCGCGCATCAGCGCGCAGTGCTGCACGGCCCAGCGGGCCAGGTCGGCGTCCACGCTCGGGGACAGCTCCTCGAACGTCGCCGCGGCCCCCGCGGCGCGCAGCGCCGAGCCCATCTGCGCGCTCGGGCGCAGCAGGGAGCGCAGCTCGCCCTCGTGCTGGCGCCACGAGCGCAGGAAGCCGCGGAGCTGCTCCCGGTGCTGCGCCACGGCCGCGAGCTTCTTCGCGTAGTCGCTCCAGCACTCGCCCCCGATGCGGCCCGTGGGGTCCAGCGGCGCGAAGGCGCGCTCGACGCGCCGGCGCGCCGCGTCGGCGTCGAGGGCCCGAGCGAGCGCCGCCTCGGTGCGGGGGGTCTCGTGCTCGCCGGCCGCCAGGCGCTCGAGGAGCAGCTCCCACGCGGCGGCGGCGACGACCGCGGCCACCCCGACCTGGGCGCCGTGCAGGCCGATGGGCTCCCCGCGCTCCCCGTGGTGCAGGTCGAGCATGTGGCTGACCAGGTGCTCCACGCCCGACAGGGCGGCGGTGGTGCCGGCGACGCCGGTGGCGATGCCGCGCACGGCCAGGGCCCGGGTCAGCTGCTCGACGGCTTCCGGCTCGGCGGTGCGCAGGCCCGCGGACCACGTCCCGAGCTCCCCGCCCACCTCCTCCAGGAGGGCGATGGGGCCGCGGTGGAAGGTGGGGTCCACCCCGACCAGGGACGCCAGCCGCCAGTCGGCGGGAGCGGTGAACATCGAGGTCATCTCCCCGAAGCCCGCGCGGTTCATCCCGGGCGGGGCCCCGCCGATGACCTCCACGTCCGCGATCACCGCGTCGGGCCAGCGGGAGGGGACCGTGCGCTTGACGCCATCGCGCAGGACGACGGAGACGTCGTCCGTGTACCCGTCGACGGAGGCGGCCGTCTGCACGACCACGAGGGCGGCCGCGCCGGCGCGCGCGGTGGCGAGCTTGGCGATGTCGCTGATCGTCCCGCCGCCCACGGCGACGACGGCGTCGGCGCCGCGGGCGGCGTCGGTAGCGGCCTGCACGACCGCCTCGGACACGTGCAGCTCGCCGTGCCCGTCGTCGAGCACCTCCCGCCGCACGGCGGCCCGCTGCGCGAGCTGGTCCTGCACCAGGGCCTTGAGGTCGGCGCCGGCGCGCTCGATGCGGGTCCTGTCGACGAGCAGCAGGACGTCGGGGCGGCGCCCGGGCGAGGACCCGCCCGCGAGGAGGTCCTCCACGACGCCGCCCACCCGCTGGACCGCGTCCGCGCCGATGTGCAGCTGCGCGATCCCGCAGGGGACGAGCGAGCCGTCGGGGTCGGCGGCGGCGAGCCGGTCCCGGACGGCGGCGAGGGCGCCCGAGGCGGGCGGAGGGCTCATGGCAGGCCTCTCGTGGGAGCGGAGTCCTCGGTCAGCTGGCGCCCCGTGCGACGCCGCGGCGGTGCGGCGGTGCAGGAGTACGGCGGTGCAGGAGTACGGCGGTGCAGGAGTACGGCGGTGCAGGAGTGCGGCGGTGCAGGAATGCGGAATCAATATGCGTCATTTGACTCTCGATGCAGGAGCATCGTCCGCGCACCTGCTGCTGTCAAGGGCCGTCCTGCGGGCACCGAGGGTCACCGCGACGTAGGATCCGTGCGCCGCCACGGGCGCCGGCAGACGGCTCTAGGGCGGGGAGGGGTTCGCGTGGAGAACTTCGACGAGCTGCGGCTGATGACCAAGGTCGCGAGGCTCTACCACACCCACGGCCTGCGCCAGGTCGAGGTCGCGGAGAGGCTCCGCGTGTCCCAGTCCCGCGTCTCGCGGCTGCTCCAGCAGGCCGAGGCGGCGGGCATCATCCGCACGGTCGTGGCTCCGCCGCCCGGGCTGCACGCCGACCTCGAGGAGGGGCTGGAGAAGGCCTACGGCCTGTCCGAGGCCCACGTGGTCGACGCCGTCAGCCTCGACGAGGCCGGCCTGACGCGCGACCTCGGGCAGGCGATGGCCGCCGTGGTCGGCGACACGGCGCTGCAGGCGCGCACCGTCGGCTACACCTCCTGGAGCCGGACCCTGCGCGAGATGGTCGCCGCCCTCCAGCCGCGCCGCTCGGCCACGGAGCACGTGGTGGAGATGCTCGGCGACCTCGGGCCGCCGTCCCTGCAGCACGAGGCCGCCCGCTCCACGCAGCGGCTGGCCGACGTGCTGGGCAGCCAGCCGGTCTTCCTGCGCACGCCCGGGGTCGTCACCGCGCCCGAGATCCGCGAGGCCCTGCTCGAGCAGGACCCGTTCGCCCGGGAGGCGCTGCGGGTGCTCGACTCCCTCGACGTGGCCTTCGTCGGCATCGGCAACGGCCGGATCGTCCCGCCCCTGAGCTCGGGCGACAACTTCTTCACGGAGGAGCAGCTGGCGCAGGCCCGGGCCCTGGGAGCCGTCGGCGAGGTCTGCCTGCACTTCCTCGACCCCGAGGGGCGGGTCGTGCCGACCCCCCTGGACGACCTGGTCATCGGCGTGACCGCCGAGCAGCTGCGCTCCGCGCGCAGCCGGTGGGCGGTGGCGGGCGGCCCCAGCAAGCTCCCGGCCATCGCCGCGGCCCTGCGGGGCCGGTGGGTCGACGCCCTCGTGACCGACACCACCACGGCGAGCCAGCTGCTCGCCTCCGACGGCTGAGGTCGCGTCAGCGGCCCTGGTCCGCGACCGCGGCGTCAGCGGCCCTGGTTCGCGACCGCGGCGGCGGCGACGGCCGCGGCCTCGGCGTCCAGGTAGCGCCCGCCGCGGGTGACCGGCGCCACGGCGTCGT
The DNA here is from genome assembly GCF_900101335.1 of Quadrisphaera sp. DSM 44207. Classification (NCBI taxonomy): domain Bacteria; kingdom Bacillati; phylum Actinomycetota; class Actinomycetes; order Kineosporiales; family Kineosporiaceae; genus Quadrisphaera; species Quadrisphaera sp. DSM 44207. Next base: position 18,949 of record NZ_FNKA01000004.1, read on the forward strand.
CCAGCTCGTACAGCAGCGGGATGCCGGTGGGGATGTTCAGGCCCGCGATGGCCTCGTCGGAGATGCCGTCGAGGTGCTTGACGAGCGCGCGCAGGGAGTTGCCGTGCGCGGCGAGCAGCACCGTGCGCCCCGCGCGCAGGTCCGGCACGATCGCGTCGTACCAGTGCGGCAGCATCCGGACGACGACGTCGGCCAGGCACTCGGTCAGCGGCGCCGCGGCGCCCAGGTCCGCGTAGCGGGGGTCGCCGGCCTGGCTGAACTCGTCCGCGGGGTCGATCGGCGGCGGCGGCACGTCGTAGGAGCGCCGCCACGTCCTGAACTGCTCCTCGCCGAACTCCGCGAGGGTCTGCTTCTTGTCCTTGCCCTGCAGCGCCCCGTAGTGCCGCTCGTTGAGCCGCCAGCTGCGCCGCACCGGGATCCAGTGCCGGTCGGCGGCGTCCAGGGCGATGTGCGCCGTCGTGATCGCCCGGCGCAGCAGCGAGGTGTGGACGACGTCGGGCAGCAGGCCCTCGTCGCGCAGCAGCTGCCCGCCGCGCAGCGCCTCCGCGCGGCCCTTCTCGGACAGCGGGACGTCCACCCACCCGGTGAACAGGTTCTTCGCGTTCCACTCGCTCTCGCCGTGGCGGAGCAGCACGAGGGTCGAGGTCATGCGCTCGACCCTAGCGACGGCGGGCCGCCCTCCGGGCCGGCGGCCCGCCCCCGGGACGCAGGACGTCAGGCCCTTGACGCCACCGGGCGGGCGGTGCCAGGAATGAGCGGGGACAGGACGGGGCGGGGGGCCGATGACGTCAGCCGGAGCGGGCTCGTGAGCACGACCCTGCGCGCGGTGGGCCCGCCCGGCGGGAGGGCGGTCGGCGCCGCGGCCCCGGAGGTGCCCCTGTGCCCGGTGGCCGCCCGCTTCTGCGGGGCGGTCGCCGCCGCCCCGGCCTCCCCGCTCGCCGTCGCCCTGGTCGGGCCGGACGGGCACGGCAGGTCCAGCGCGCTGCGCGCCCTGCGGCGGGCGTACGAGGCGGCCGGCGTGCCCGTCGCGGGCGCGGACGCCCTCGAGCGCCCGCCGGGGTGGGCCGGGGCGGCGGTGCTCGTCGACGACGCCCACCTGCTGCCCGAGCCGGTGCTCGAGCAGCTGCTGGCGGTCGCCCGGGCCCCCTCCAGCCGCCTGGTCATCGCCTACCGCCCGTGGCCGTCGTCCCCGGCGCTCGGCCGCCTCGCGGCGGCGCTGCGCTCGCGGCGGCGGCCGGTGGTCCTCGAGCCGCTCGACCGCGCCGGCGTGGAGCGCTACGCCCGCCAGCACCTCGGCGCCCGGGCCGGCACGGCCGTCGTGGACCTGCTCGTCGAGCACACCGGCGGCGTCCCCCTGCTCGTGCGCGACGTCGTGCGCGGCCTGCAGGACGCCGGCGGCGCGCCCGGCGCGGTCCCGCGCGTGCCGGCGCGCGTGCTGGAGCGGCTGCGCGACGACCTCGCGCAGGTCTCCCCCGCGCTGCGGCGGCTCCTGCTGGTGCTCGCGGCCGGGCACCCGCTCGACGAGCGCACCCTGCCCGACGCGCTCGAGCGGGACGGCGACGCGGTGCGCGAGCTGGTGGACGAGGCGCGGGCGCGCGGCCACCTGCTGCCCGACGGCGCGCTCGTGCCGCTGGTGCGCGCGGCGCTGCTGGAGAACACCCCGGCCGAGCGCCTCCTCGCGCTGCGCCACCACCTGCTCGACGTCGCCGCGCGGCGCGGCCAGGGGCTCGTCGAGCCCTCCCGCGCCCTCGCCCGCTCCGGCGTCCGGGACCACCGCGTCGCCGAGGCCCTCGCCGAGGCCGGCACCCGGGCGCTGCCGGAGGACCCGCAGCTGGCCGCGGCGCTGCTCGCGGAGGCGGTCGGCGCCGGCGCGCCGCCCGCGGCGACGGCGGCCCGGCGCGCCGAGGCCGCCGCCCTGACGGGCGACCTGGACACGGCGCTGGCGCTCACCGAGGAGCTGCTGGGCCTGGAGGACCCGCCGGACCTGCAGCGCGGCGTCCGGGTGGCCGCGGCGTGCCTGGCCCAGCGCGGCATGCTCGCCCGCAGCGCGGAGCTGTACCGCTGGCTCGGCCCGTCGAGGATCGCCGCGGCCGGACCGCTGGCGGCCGTGGCGATGGTCGGCACCGGGGACCGCGAGGGCGCCGAGGAGGTGCTCGCCGCGGCGCGGGCCGCGGCCGACCCGGCGCGCCCGCCCACCCTGGCCGCGACGGCGGCGGCGCTCATGGCCCAGGGGGTGCACGAGTCGCTGGAGCCGGCGTCCACGACGCTGCCGACGCTGATCTCCGCCGCGGCGGTGCTGCCGGCCGGCGGTCGCGCGACCCTGCTCCCGGACACCCCCGCCGCGCTGGCCGCCCTCGTGGCCATGCACACCGGCGAGCTGGGCGTGGCGGAGTCGGTGCTGCGGCGGGCGCTGGAGGCCGGGACCGGCGGCCGGTGCGCCGAGCCGCGCCACCGGCTGCTGCTGGCGTGGGTGGCGATGCTCGACGGCCGCTACGAGCAGGCCCGCGCGGAGGTCGCCGCCGCCGTGCCGCCGGGCGCGCGCGCCGAGCCGCGCGACGAGGTCTTCCTGCGGGCCCTGCAGGTGGGCCTGGCGCGGCGCACCAGCGACGCGTCCGCGCTCGTGCGCGCGTGGTCGCAGACGAGGCACCGGCTGCCGTTCCTGCCGGTGGACCTCTACGCCCTGCTGCCGCTGGGCGAGCTGTCCGTGGCCGCCGCGCGCCTGCGCGAGCAGGCGCTGGTCGAGCCCTACCTGGCGCGGGCGCGCGCCCTGCTGGAGCGCCTGGGCGAGCCGCTCCTGTGGGCGGCGCCCCTGCACTGGTGCGGCGCGCAGGCCGCGGTCCTGTCCGAGCGCCCCGACCAGCTGCGGCCGCACGCCGCCGCGCTCGCGCGGGCCGCCGGGCGCAGCCCCTGCGCCGGCGCCCTGGCGCGCGCCGCGCAGGCCTGGGCGGGCGTGCTCGCCGGGTCCTTCGACGCCGAGGCCGTCGCGGACGCCGCGCGCGGGCTGCGCTCGGCGGGGCTGGCGTGGGACGGTTCCCGCCTCGCGGGCCAGGCCGCCGCCCGCACCGCCGACCGCCGCGACACGGCCGTGCTGCTCCAGTGCGCCCGCACGCTGCACCCGGGAGCGCCCGACGCCTCGCCGCCCGCGCCCGCTCCGGCGCCGGCCGCGCCCCCCTCCCGCGCGGGAGTGCTCAGCCCGCGCGAGCAGGAGGTCGCCGCGCTGGTGCTCAGCGGCAACACCTACCGCGAGGTGGGAGCGCAGCTGTACCTGTCGCCGAAGACGGTCGAGCACCACGTGGCCCGCATCCGCCAGCGCCTCGGGGCCACCGGGCGCTCGGACCTCATGGCCCGCCTGCGCGCCCTCCTCGAGCAGCCGCCGCCCTCCTGAGCGGGCCCCGCCGCTCCTGAGCGGGCCCCGACCGGCCGGCCGGGATCCGTTCGCGCGCGTCAGCCCGCGGCGGGCAGGCGCTCGCCGCGCGCGGCCCGCAGGGCCGCGGCGTAGGAGGCCAGGACGCCGTCCGCCGTCGCGGCCCAGCCGAAGCGCTCGGCGTGGCGGCGGGCCCCGGCGCCCAGCCGCGCGCGCCGGGCGGGGTCGGCCAGCAGCTGCGCCAGCGCGCGCGCCCAGCGGTGCGGGTCGTGGCCGTCGACGAGCACGCCGGAGGTCCGCTCGTCCACGGCCGTGGGCAGGCCGCCCACGCGCGCGGCGACGACGGGCGTGCCGCAGGCCTGCGCCTCGAGCGCGACCAGCCCGAACGACTCGTTGTGGGACGGCACGGCGACGAGGTCGGCGGCGCGGTACCAGTCGGCGAGCACGGGGCGCGGCGCCGGCGGCTCGAAGCGGACGGCGTCGGGCACCCCCGGCACGTCGAGCAGGCCCAGGGAGCGGGCGAGGGCCTGCAGCTCGTGCGGGCGCTCCAGCCCGCTGCCCGAGGGCCCGCCGACCACGGCCACGAGCAGCCGGCCCCGCAGCGACGGGTCCTCCCGCAGCATCCGCGCGGCCGCGCGCACGAGCACGTCCGGGCCCTTCAGCGGCTGCACGCGACCGGCGAAGAGCAGCAGCGCGGCGTGCGCGGGCACGCCGATCCGGGCGCGGGCGGCGGCCGGCCCGCCCCGCCCCGGGGCGAACAGCGCCAGGTCGACGCCGGGCGGGACGACGTCGACGCGGCCCGGGTCGGCGCCGTAGCGCCCGACGAGGTCGCGGGCCTCGTCGGCGGTGTTCGCCACCAGGCGGTCGGCCGCGGCCACCACCTGCTCCTCCCCGATCACGCGCCCGGCCGGCTCGGGGGCGTCGCCGGCGGCCAGGTGGGCGTTCTTGACCTTCGCGAGCGTGTGCGCCGAGTGCACCAGCGGCACGCCCCACCGCTCGGCGGCCAGGTACCCCACCTGCCCGGAGAGCCAGTAGTGGGAGTGGACGAGGTCGTACCAGCCCGGCTCGTGGCGCGCCTCGGTGCGCATCACCCCGGCCGCGAAGGCGCACATCTGGCCGGGCAGGTCCGCCTTGGCGAGGCCCTCGAACGGCCCCGCCGGCACGTGGCGCACGAGGACGCCGTCCGCGACGGGGACGACCGGCTCCAGCGCGGAGGAGGTGGCGCGGGTGAAGACCTCGACCTCGGTGCCGCGGGCGGCCAGCTGGCGCGCCAGCTCGACGACGTAGACGTTCATGCCGCCGGCGTCCCCGGTGCCGGGCTGGTCGAGCGGGGAGGTGTGGAGGCTGATCACGGCCACGCGGCGCGGCTGCCAGAGGGCGCTCACGGCCGGACACGCTAACCGACGCCTGCGACCATCGCGCCGTGGCGCGTCCCGGGCACCGGCCCCTCGGCTCCCCCACCCGGGGCACCACCGGCGCCAACCGGCTGCGCCGGATCGACCGGTGGCTGGTGGGGGCGCAGGCGCGGCGGCTGCGCGCGGCGCCCGACCCGCTCGTGGTCGACCTCGGCTACGGCGCGGCGGGCACCACGGTGGTCGAGCTGGCCGACCGGCTGCGCGCCGTCCGCCCCGACGCGGAGGTCCTCGGCGTGGAGATCGACCCGCAGCGCGTCGCGGCCGCCCTGCCGCTGGCCCGCCCGGGGCTGCGCTTCGCCCGCGGCGGCTTCGAGCTGGGCGGGCCGGCGGTCCTGCGCGGGCGCCGTCCGGTGCTCGTGCGGGCGGCCAACGTGCTGCGCCAGTACCCCGAGGCGGCGGTGGCGCCGGCGTGGGCGGAGGTGGTCTCGCACCTGGCGCCGGGCGGGCTGCTCGTGGACGCCACGTGCGACGAGGTCGGCCGCCGGGCCGCGTGGCTCGCGGTGGAGGCGGGCGAGGACGGGCGCCCCCGGCCGCTGTCCCTGACGCTCTGCGTGCGCCTGGCGGGGCTGGAGCGGCCCGGCGCGGTCGCGGAGCGGCTGCCGAAGGCCCTGATCCACCGCAACACCCCCGGCGAGCCGGTGCACGCGTGGCTGTCGGCGCTGGACGCCGCGTGGGCGCGCAGCGCTCCCCTGGCCGCCTTCGGCGCGCGCCAGCGCTGGAGCGCGGCGTGCCGGGCGGTGCGCGACCAGGGCTGGCCCGTGCTCGGCGGCCCCGCGCGCTGGCGCCTGGGCGAGGTCACCGTGGCCGCGGCCGCGGTGGGCCTCCTCCCGTGATCATGCGCGTCCGGGGTCCTCCTCCACGGCCTGCGGCCGCGCGCTCACCAGCCGCCGTACGGGCCGCCGCTGGAGCCGCCCCGGCCCTGCACGGCGCGCAGCGCGGGGCGCACGCCGGCCATGAAGATCCCCGCGGCGGCCACGGAGAGGATGCTGAGGAAGCTCAGCACGCTGAGGAAGTTCGCGATCGGCAGCGCGAGGAAGCCCAGCGCCGTGGCGACGGCGAGCACGCCGACCCACAGGTTCTTGGTCTGCTTGCCCGCGGCGGTGTAGGAGCGGGCCCCGAAGCGCGAGGCCTCCACCAGCGCCCACAGCTCGAACGCGAAGGCGGCGATGCTGAGCAGCCAGAAGATCCCGGTCTGCCCGGCGCCGATGATGCCCACGGCGCGAATGCTAACCGCCGGCCGCGTCCAGGATGACGGTCACGGCGCTGGTGCTGTCCGCGGGCCGTGTCCAGGATGACGGTCACGGCGCTGGTGCTGTCCGCGGGCCGTGTCCAGGAGGACGGTCACGGCGCTGGTGCTGTCCGCGGGCCGTGTCCAGGAGGACGGTCACCGGGCCGTCGTTGACGACCTCGAGGGCCATGTCGGCGCCGAAGACCCCGGTGGCCACCCGCAGGCCGCGGGCGCGCAGGCCCGCCACGACCGCGTCGACGAGCGGCTCGGCCTCCTCCGCCCGCGCGGCGCCGGACCAGCTGGGCCGCCGCCCCCTGCGCGTGTCGGCGAGCAGCGTGAACTGGCTGACCACGAGCACGGGCGCTCCCGCGTCGACCGCGGAGACCTCCCCGCGCAGGATCCGCAGCTCGGCGACCTTGCGGACCACCTGCGCGACGTCGTCCGGGCCGTCGCCGACGGCGGCGCCGACGAGGACGGCGAGGCCGGGGGCGTCGAGCGCGCCCACCACCGCGCCGTCGACGGCGACGCTGGCGCGGCTGGCCCGCTGGACGACGGCCCTCACGCGAGCAGGTCCGGGGGCAGGACGGCGGTCAGGGCGCCGACCGGCCGGCCGTGGCCGAGCACGCGGACGTCGCCGACCTCGTCGAGCGCGGGGGCCGCGACGCCGAGGCGGCGCAGCACGGCGGCCAGCACGACCGGGCGGGCGCGCGCGGACCCGTCGAGCACCTTCAGCGCGACCGCGCGCCCGTCGTCCAGCGCGGCGGCGCAGACGCCCTCCGCGCCGTCCTTGGCGACCAGGCCGGGGACGCCGGCCACGAGCGCGGTGACGTCGCGCCCGGTGCCGCCGAGCAGGTGCGGGTGGGCGCGCACGGCCGCGGCGACCTGGCCGGGCGCCGTCCCCGCCGGCGCGGTGGCGATGCGCCCGTAGGCGCGCGCGAGCCCCGTCAGGGACGTCGCCAGCAGCGGCGTCCCGCAGCCGTCGACCGTCGTGGCCCGCTCGCGCTCGCCGGTCAGCTCGGCGACCGTCGCACGCACCTGCCGCTGCACGGGGTGGCCGAGGTCGAGGTAGCTGGCCGGGTCCCAGTCGGCGGCGGCGCTGGCGGCCAGCATCGCGGCGTGCTTGCCCGAGCAGTTCTGGGCCAGGGACGACGGGCCCCTGCCCTGCGCTCGCCAGGCGGCGGCGACGTCAGGGTCCAGCGGCAGGTCCGGGGTGTTGCGCAGCGCCGCCTCGTCCAGCCCGGCCCGGGCGAGCAGGCGGCGCACGCCCTCCAGGTGCGCCGGCTCGCCGCTGTGGCTGGCCGCCGCGAGCGCGAGCAGGTCGAGGTCGCCGGAGAGGTCGAGCCCCGCCTGCACCAGGGCCACGGCCTGCAGCGGCTTGAGCGCGGAGCGGGGCCACAGCAGCGCGGACGGGTCCCCGCGGGAGGCCAGCACCTCGCCGCCGGGCCCGGTGACGACCAGGTGGCCCAGGTGCACGGACTCCACCAGGGGCCCGCGCACGAGCGCCGCCAGCGGCTGCGCGGTGGCCGCCAGGCGCAGATCGGGCACGCGCGGCGCGGGGAACCTCATGGCCGGGAGGCTACGGCGTCCTCCCGGCGGGGCGGGTCACACTGGGGCGCGCGCGGACGGACCGCCCGAGCGCCCGTGCCGCAGCGGCGCCTCGCAGCGACGGCCCCGGCGGGTGCAGCAGCGGCGGGCCCAGCGGCGTCAGGGAGAGGAGGAGCGGTGGAGGGGCGGCGGGTGGAGCGGCGGCGGGGACGATGACGGGTGCGGCGGGGGACGAGCAGCCGGGCGCGGGGGCGTGCGAGCACGCGCGGGCGATGCGCTCCGGCCTCGACGGCTTCTGGTGCGTGGACGCGGACGACCGCGTGCAGCACCTCGACACCCGGGCCCTGCGGCAGGTCGGGCGCCCGGCGGAGCAGGTCCTCGGGCGCGACCTGTGGGAGCTGCTCCCCGCCGCCCGCAACCCGCTGGCGCGCCTGCTCGCGCAGGTGCGCACGACCGGCGAGGCCGCCCGCGCCGAGCGCGACCTGCACCTGTGCGGGCGCGCGTTCGAGGTCCACGCGGTGCCGTCCGACGGGCTGGTCGGGCTGTGGTGGCGCGACGTGGACGACCGGGTGCGCGAGGCCGCCGAGCGCGAGCGCGCCCTGCTCGTCGAGCGCCAGGCCCGCCGGGCCGCCGAGGACGCGCGGGCGGAGCTGGCGCGCCAGGCGTCGTCCGACGCGCTGACCGGGCTGGCCAACCGCACGGAGCTCGACCGCCGGCTGCGCGCCCACCTGACCCGCGACGGCCGCGCGGCGACGGTGCTGTTCCTCGACCTGGACCGCTTCAAGCCGATCAACGACAGCCTCGGGCACGCGGCCGGGGACGAGCTGCTGAGCCGGATCGCGGAGCGGCTGCGGCTGCTGGTGCGGGGCACCGACGTGGTGGCGCGCATCGGCGGCGACGAGTTCGTCGTCGCGCTCCTCGACGAGGACGTCACCAGCGCCGCCGCCGCGGCGGAGGACGTCGCCCGGCGCATCCTCGACGCCGTCCGCGAGCCGGTGCGGGTCGACGGCCACCGCCTGGCCGTCACCGCCAGCGTCGGCATCGCCGTCGGCGCGGCGCCGGGGGACGCCGACGCGCTCCTGCGCGACGCCGACGTCGCCCTGTACCGCACGAAGGACGCGGGCCGGGACGGCGTGACGTGGTTCGACGCCGTCCTGCGCCAGCAGGTGCAGGACCGGCACCAGCTCGAGTCCGACCTGCGCGGGGCGGTCAGGGCGGGCCAGCTCGCCCTGGCGTACCAGGCCGAGGTCGACCTGCGCAGCGGCGAGGTCGTCGGCGTCGAGGCGCTGCTGCGCTGGCACCACCCCACCCGCGGGCCGGTGGACCCCGGGCAGTCGGTGGACCTCGCCGAGCAGACCGGCCTGATCGTGCCCGTGGGGGCGTGGGTGCTCGACACCGCCCTGGCCGACGCCGCCCGGTGGGCGCACCTGGAGCCGTTCACGACCTGGGTGAACGTCTCGGCCCGCCAGCTCGCGCGCCGCGGCTTCGCCGACTCCCTGCTCTCCCGGCTGGCGGCGGCGGACCTGCCGCCGTGGCGCGTCGGCGTGGAGGTGGCGGAGTCCGCGCTGGCCGAGCCGGGACGGGTCGGCGCCGAGCTGGCGCAGCTGTCCGGCAGCGGGGTGCGGATCGGGATCGACGACTTCGGCACGGGCTACAGCTCCCTGGCCCACCTCTCGCGCTTCCCGGTGGACGTGCTCAAGGTCGACGCGGCCTTCACCGCCCGCGCCGCCACCGCGCGCGGCGCGGCCCTGCTCGAGGGGATCACCACCCTCGGGCACGCCATCGACGCCCAGGTGATCGGCGAGGGGGTGGAGACGCCCGAGCAGCTGCGGCGCCTGCGGGACGCCGGCTGCGACGCCGCGATGGGCTTCCTGCTCGCCCGCCCGGTGCCGGCGGCGCAGGTGCCCACGGCGCCCCTGCGCCCGGGCCTGCTCCGCTGAGCGCGCCGGGTCAGCGCCGGGTCAGTCCCGGGTCAGTCCCGGGCGACCTCGAAGCGGCGGGTCAGCTCCAGGGTCAGCGCCGCCTCGACGTCCTGGACGCGGCGGCGCAGGCCGGAGACCCTCCGCTCGAGCTCGCGCAGGTGGGTGACCGCGTCGGCGAGGTCGGCGTCGTCGAGCTGGGCCGGAGCGCTCAGGCGCACGTCCGCGACGGCCAGCTCCGCCTCGCGGCGGTGCTCGCCCACGCGGCTGGGCTGCGCCGAGAGGAAGCGGCCGCTGCCGCGCGTGGAGCGGGTGTCGTCGGCGAGGATCCGCGCGAGGGCCTCGGCGAGCTCCTCGTCGCTGCGGGCCTGGCCGCGCCCGGGCGCGGGGCGCTCGCCGGTGCGGTGCGCGCGCTCGGCCTCCAGCAGGTCCAGGCGCCCCTGCAGCAGCCGGCGGGTGTAGGACAGGTCCGTCTCCTCCTGCTGCGCGAGGTCGCGCCGCCGCCGCAGCGAGGAGTCGTCGAGGTCGCCCACGCCGGCCAGGAAGTCCGGTGAGAGCACCTGGTCGATCCGCCGACGTCCCCCGGGCCGGTACTCCACCGTCATGTCCGGCACGCTACCCGCGGGGACGGCGCGCCCGCAGGCCATCGGAGGACTCGCTGCCGAGCAGCTCCAGGCACTCGCCCAGCACGGCGGACGGCGCCAGGCGGGTGGCGCAGCGGAAGTCGATCGGGCAGTCCAGGTGCGGGCAGGGGCTGCACTCGACCTGGTGGCGGGCGACGCGGTGGCGCGAGGCGTCCGGGGCGGCCCAGCGCCGCGGGTCCCCGGAGAGGAAGACCACGACGCTCGGCACGGCGAGCGCGGAGGCGACGTGCGCGGCGCCGGTGTCGTTGCTGAGCAGCAGCGCCGCGCCCCGCAGCAGCGCGGCGAAGCCGCCCAGGCCGGTGCGCCCGCACACGTCGACCACGCCGGGGCCCGACGCCGTCGCCAGCGCCGGGGGCAGGGCGGCGAGGACGGCGTCGACGACGGGCTGCTCGGCGGGCACGCCCGTCAGCGCCACCCGCCACCCGGCGGCGACGAGGCCCGCGGCGACCTCGGCGAAGCGGGCGGGCGGCCAGCGGCGGCTGGAGCACGTGGCGCCGGCGTGCAGCGCGACGTAGCGGCCCGGCGCGAGGGCCGCCCCGGCGCGCACGGCGCCGGCCTCAGCCTCGTCGCGGGGGCCGACCGACAGCTCCAGGTGGCGCCCGGCGCCCGGCACGCCGAGGGCGGCGAACAGGTGCAGGTGCCGGTCGACCTCGTGCAGGTGGGCCGGGTAGGGCACGTGGGTGCTCAGGTCGACCAGGCCGGGCAGCTCCGGCGAGCCGAGGGCCGTGGTGGCGAAGAAGCCGCCCGTGCGGCGCGCGCCCACGGCCGCGGTGACGGCGTTGGCCACCGGGTTGGCGCCGTAGACCTGCAGGGCGAGGTCGAAGCGGCGCGCCCGGGCGTCGGCGACCCAGGCGTCCCAGCGCTCGGGCCGGGGCGGGCGCTCGGGGATGCCCGCGCGCCCGGGGAAGTCGAGCAGCTCGTCGACGTAGGCGCCCATGCGCTCGACGACGGGGCGCATCTCGGCCCACGTGACGAGGGTGGTCCGCACGTCCGGCCGCGCGCGCCGCAGCGCCCGCAGCGCCGGCACGGTGCACAGCAGGTCGCCCATGCCGGTGCGCAGGCGCAGCAGCGCCACGGAGCGGACCGCGGGGTCGGCCAGCACGGGGTCGGCCAGCACGTGGTCGGCCAGCACGGGGTCGGCCAGCACGGGGTCGGCCAGCACGTGGTCGGCCAGCACGGGGTCGGCCAGCACGGGGTCGGCCAGCACGGGGTCGGCCAGCACGGGGTCGGCCAGCACGGGGTCGGCCAGCACGGGGTCGCCCAGCGCGCCGGGCGCGCTCACGCGGCCCCGGTGGGGGGTGCCGGGGTGGCGCGGCGCTGGTCGCCGCCGGGGGTCACGGCGTCGCGGTAGACCCGCAGCACGCCCGCGGCGAGCGACGGCCAGGCGTGGCCGGCCACCGCGCGGCGGGCCCGCGCGCCCATCGCCGCGGCGCGCACGGGGTCGGCCAGCAGCTCGTCGAGCGCCGCGGCGAGCGCGGGCGCGTCGTCGACGGGCACGAGCCGGCCGGTCTCGCCGTCGCGCACGAGGCTGGGGATGCCGCCGGTGCGGGTGGCGACCACGGGCAGACCGGTGGCCATGGCCTCCACGACCGACGTGCCCATCTCCTCGTACCGGCTGGGCTGGACGGCGACCGCGGCGGTGCGCAGCGCGGCGGGCACGAGCCGGTGGTCGAGGTAGCCGGTCAGGCGCACGCGGCGCCCCGCGCCCAGCTGCGCCACGAGCGCCTCCAGCAAGGGCCGCTGCGGGCCCTCCCCGGCGAGGACGACGTCGGCGTCCTCGCGCATCAGCGCCGCGGCCCGCACGAGGGCGGGCAGGCCCTTCTGCTCCCCCAGCCGCCCGACGAAGAGCACCCGCGGGCGCGGCGGCCCGGGGGCCGGGTCGTCGGGGGCCAGCGGGTCGGGCCCGGGCGCGGCGGGCGGGGCGAACAGGTCGGGGTCGACGCCGGAGGGCAGCACGTGCACGCGCGCGGGAGCCGCGCCGTCGGCCAGGGCGGCCCGGGCGGCCCGCTCGGTGAGCACCAGCACGGCCGCGGCCTCGCGCACCGCGCCGAGCTCCAGGACCCCGCCGAGGCCGCGCATCAGGGCGGCGCGCGGACCGCGCCCGGGCAGGGTGTGGCGCAGGCTCAGGTGCACCGTGACCACGAGCGGGACGCCGCGGGCCCGGGCGGCGGCGCGGGCCATCGGGAGGACCGCGAGGTCCTCGCCGAGGTGGGCGTGCACGAGGTCCACCCCGGCGGACAGCCGCGGCAGCGCCGCCGCGGCCTGCGCCGCCCAGCCCTGGCGCAGCGCGGTGACCGGCCAGCCGAAGCGGTGCACCTCCGCGCCGGCGCCCAGCAGCTCCTCGCGCGGCTGGGACGGCGGCCACGACGTCACGACGCGCTGGCGCACGCCGAGGCGGTCGAGCGCCTGCACCAGGTGGCCGGTGTGGTTCTGCATGCCCCCGACGGCGTCGAAGCGCAGGTCCTCCGGCGGCACCGGCCGGTCGGGCACGCCGAAGACGGAGCACAGCCGCAGCACCCGCATCACGACCCCCACGCCGGGGCGAGGACCGCTGCCGTGCAGGCCGCCATCGCGGCGTCGGTGTGCGAGGCCAGCACCCGCTCGCGGCCGCAGCGGGCCAGCCGCGCGCGCAGGCCGGCGTCGGCGGCCAGGCGCGCCAGGGCCGCGGCCAGGGCCGCGGCGTCCCCGGGCTCGACGAGCAGCACGGCGCCGTCGAGGTGCTCGGGGACGTCCCCGACCCGCGTCGCGGCGCACGGCAGGCCCGCGCCGGCGGCCTCGAGCAGCGCCAGCGGCAGGGCGTCCTCGCGGGAGGGCTGCACGTACGCGTCGAGGTCGGCGAGGAAGCCGTGCACGTCGGCGGCGAACCCGCGGAAGACCACGGGCAGGTCGCGCGCGGCGGCGGCGAGCGCGGCGGCCTCGCGGCCCTCGCCCGCCACGACGACCTCGACGGTGCCCGCCGGCAGGGCCCGGACGGCGTCGAGGAGCACGTCGAGGCCCTTCTGCCGCGTCAGGCGCGCGAGGCAGCCGACGCGCAGCGGCGAGCCCGCCGGACGCTCGCGGAGCGCGACCGGCGGGGGCGGCGCCACCCCGTTGGGCACGTGGTGCACGCGGGCGGCCGGCACGCCGTGCTCGCGCACCAGGTGCTCGGCGATCGGCCGCGACGGCGCGACGACGCCCCCCAGGGCCGCGTAGACCGCGGGCAGGTCCGCCGCCGCGGGCGTGCGGGCGTAGCGGTCGGTCATGTGCACCGTGGCCGTCACCGGCAGGCCCGTGGCCAGCGCCGCGCGCAGCAGCGGCACCTCGGCCACCGGGTCGGTGCAGTTCACGTGCACGGCGCGGGCGCCGGTGGCGGCCACGGCGTCGGCGACCTGCTGCGGAGCCGGGCCCTGCGCCGTGCGCCGCGGCCGGCCGGTGGCCTCGGCCCCGGCCGCCAGCTGCGCGTCCACCGGGGGCAGGGCCACGAGGGCCGCGGGCAGGTGGCGGAGCAGGGAGAGCAGGTAGCGCTGGGCGCCGCCGAACGCCGCCGGCCCGCTCAGCAGCGCCACCGGGCGCGACGGGGTCTGCACGGCCGGAAGATAGCGCGCGCGACCGACGCCGCCTGCCCGGGCGCGCCCGCACGGACCAGCGCCCGCGCCGGGCGGGTCAGACGCGCTTGAGGCGGGCGGAGACGCGGGCGTGCAGCGGCTCGGTCGACGAGGCGACGTCCTGCACCCAGAGCAGGTCGCCCTCGACCTGGCCGTAGGTGCGCCTGGCGGCCGTGTAGTCCGGGCCGCCGGCGGTGCGGACGACGGCGTCCGTGACGAGCTCCGTCCGGGTGCCGACCGCGCGGCCGACGAAGACCTCCACCACCCCGGTCGGGTGGGCCAGCAGCAGCTCGACGTCCGCGCCCGGGCGCGTCGGCGCCGACTGCTCGGCCGCCAGGCGCCAGTAGCCGGCCTCGCTGTCGAGGGGCTCGGTGCGCTGCCCGTCGGCGTCCAGGCGCCACAGCTGCGAGCGGTGGTGCAGGAAGCCGCGCGGGTCGGCGGTCAGCTCCAGCTCCTGGCCGACCTGCGCCTCACCGGCCCGGGGGTCGGCGAGGACGCCGGCGCCCTCCCAGCGGCCCACCAGCCACGACAGCGGGACGAGGGAGGCCGGCAGGTCCGGGTCGATCTCGAGGGCCACGGCAGCGGCTCCCGCTCAGCGCTGGCCCTTGAACAGGCGGTAGACCACGAAGCCGGAGAACCACGTGATCACCACCGCGCTGAGGCCGAGCAGCCCGGTGTAGAACGCTTCCAGCACGCCGAGGTCCACGACCGCCAGCCTACCCGCCGCCTGCGCCGGGTCAGGGGGCGCGCCGGGTCAGGGGTGCGCCGGGTCAGGGGCGCGCCGGGTCCGGGCGGGCGCCGCCGCGCGCCGGGGGCGGCGCGAAGCCCGCGCGCGGGCGCGGCGCGGCGGTCCCGGCGTCCGGGGAGACGACGACCTCCTGGGCGGCCGCGATCCCGTCGGCCAGCAGGCGGGCGTCGACGGGGGTGGAGCGCCGCACGACGGCGAGCGCGACGGGGCCGAGCTCGTGGTGGCGCGCGGGCGTCGTCACGCGCCCCACGGGCCGCTGCGAGGCGGCGTCCACGACCTCCGCGCCCGGCGCGGGCAGCCCGGCGCCGCTGCCGTCGAGGTGCAGCAGCACCAGGCGGCGCGGCGGGCGACCGAGGTTGTGCACCTTGGCGACGGTCTCCTGGCCGCGGTAGCAGCCCTTGGCCAGGTGCACGGCGGTGCGCAGCCAGTCCAGCTCGTGCGGGATGGACCGCTCGTCGGTCTCGAAGCCCCAGCGGGGGCGCCACGCGGCCACGCGCAGCGCCTCGGACGCCCACGTGCCCGCCAGCGGCCGGTCGGCCGTGGCGGCCGCGAGGTCCGCGCGCGGCACGAGGACCTCGCGCCACGGGCGGTCGGCGCCCGGGTGGGCGGCGTCGGGCACCGCGGCGTAGGAGGCGGAGGTGGGCGCCGTGGCCGGCCAGCGGTCGACCCACGCCAGCGGCTCCCCCGCCGCGGACTCGCGGGCGACGGGCTCGCCGACCACCGCGAGGTCGGCCGTGGCGTCGCGCACCTCCACGCGGAGCAGGAAGCGCATCCGCTCCAGCCACGCCACCAGCGGCGCGACCTCGGCGGCCTCGACGACGAGGTGCGTGACCTGGCCGTCGTCGACGACGCGCAGCGCGTGCTCGATGCGGCCCTCGGGGCTGAGCACGAGGGACTCCGTGGACGTGCGCGGCGCCAGCCCGCTCAGGCGCTGGCTGGTCAGGGAGTCGAGCCAGCCCAGCCGGTCCGGTCCGCTGACCTGCACGACCCCGCGGGAGGAGAGGTCGACGAGCGCCAGGCCCTGCTCGAGCATCCGCTGCTCGCGCACGGGATCGCCGTAGTGCCAGGCGACGCCGGCGTCGGCGCCCTCGGCCTCGACGGCGCCGGGGCGCTCCAGCAGCGGGCTGCGCCGGGCGCGCGGGAAGGCGCCCGGGCTCGCGGTCGTGCTCATGACGAGCACAGCGCTCGGCGGCCGCTGCGCCTTCCCGGCCGTAGCCGGTCGTGGACCACACACAGTCGACCCCGGCGGGCTGGCAGGCCGATGCGGCCGCGGCATGTGCAGGAGGGCGCCGCGCCACAGAGCGCATGCATCCTCCACGACGACCGCGGTCAGGGGACGTCGGGGCTGTAGCGACCGGTGATGGCGTTGAGCACCTGAAACGTACGATGCACCTGCTCCGCATCAGGTGTTGACAAGACCACCGTTCGCTGCAGTTCAATGGTCAGGTCGGGCCTTCGGGACTGGCAAAGGCAGAGCAACGTCGCTTCGCCTCTCGTCACCACCTGATCCGGGCAGTCAATGAAGACAGCATCAGGCAGGCTCAGCCTCTTGACAGCAGCGGCAGTCATGGTAGCCACCGCGTCCCCCGCATACGCCTCGTTGGAACCAGCGACCGTGGACGAGACGCAGGATGTGGGGAAGGCGGGTATGCCGGACCTCGGACCCCAGGTCACACCTGAGGCATCGCTCACTGGAGCGCTGACAGCAGACTTAAACGAGTCGACCGCCCTCGCGGTCTCGGCCGACGACGGAACCGTTGAGCTCACCTCTGACGAGGCGCCCTCTTCGCTGAGCGTCACATTGCCTCCGGAGGTCGCAAGCGAGACTCCCGAGGTGTCGGAACAGGGAGCTATCGTCTTTCCGCCCAGCGGATCTACAGGGGTCACCACGGAAGTCCTCGCCCTCGCAGACGGCCGAGTCTCGATCCAAGCGACGCTGGCCGGTCCGCAAAGCCCTGACTCGTTCCGCTACGAGCTCGGCGACGGCCAGGTTCCTCACCTCCGGCCTGACGGCGGTATCGATCTCGTTTCGAGCGCGACGGGGTCGGTCATCGGAGCGATCGATCCACCATGGGCATTCGATGCGGACGGCCGAGCGGTGCCCACGTCGTACTCCATTGACGGCAGTACGGTGGTCCAGACCGTCAAGGCGCCGGACGATGCGACTTATCCAGTTGTGGCTGATCCCACGTTCGGTCACACGTACGGGATCCCGACTGCGTACCTCAACAAGAGAGAGTCTCGGCAAGCCGCTGACGCTGGCGACATCTCCGCGGTGTGCGGCGCCATCGGCCTTTGGAGCCCCCCTGCAGGAGTGATCTGCGGCCTTAACATCTCCATCATCGTACGAGGGTCTAAGCCCATCGTGGCCTCCGGTAAGTGCGTGAAGCTGCTCCTCAGCCCCGTCTCCGCTACCCCAGTGGCCTACACGGGAGGTAACTGTCGATAGACCGACCTGCATAGTTGCACTTGCAGTCGCTGCCGCCCGGAACTACTTGCCTCCAAGTGGTGGTGACGCATCGTGACACGACCGCCGCGGGCTGGGTGCCGGGCAACTACATGAACGGCCACAGGCCCGGGGAGTGGCGATCCTTTCAAGGAGGACAAAGGCACGATGCTGCTCCTCGGGCCTGCTAGTCCGCTGATGTCTCCGGCGAGCACCGCACCTGAGCGCAGACATGTCCTCCGCTCAGGTCGAGCGGCAGGCGCGGCTGACGGCGTCACGGCGGCTGGTGGTCAGGTAGCTCGTGACGAGTTTGCGCCACGAGGTCGTGTCGCCGCTGTCCTGTGCACAGAGGTAGTGACAGGGTGAGCTTCACGGGGAAACATTCACCCCTACGCATAATCCACTCACGTCCTCCGCCATCACCGTACGTGATGACAACGCCGCTAGTATCATCGTCGCAGTCAATCCAGACGGACGAGGGCGGTCTGACATGCGGGGCATGAGGTAGACTCATGGATGTGAACGCGTGGATTGCCGCGGTGGCGCTGAGTGCGGGCGCAGGCTTCGTCGGGGGATGGGTCTATCGGAGAGCCCTCGAGGACCGCAGTCTGCGGCTGCGCGTTATAGCCGCGCTGCTACTCGTCTTCGGCTTCGGGTTGGGCCTGAACTTGGGCTCGTACCTCGTACCTGCAATCTCTAGTTTCGCAATTTTTTGGTGCATCGGCTACTGGGGTATGATATCTCGCGCCTCCCGAGGCAGTGATGAGCAGCTCCAGCAGTAGAACGCCTATTGCTGCGCAGAGCCCTGCAGTAATCTATCGTGGTATGTGCGGTATCACGAGTGCAAGCGCAGCCGTAAACGGCATCGCGCGTCGCCAAGGCGTTCGGGATGTAATACTGCTCTGCTAGCGGGATGTGACCGCCTGAGCGAACGCACGGTGCCTGCTGGACAATTGGTACACCCTCGGTAGCACCGTAGTGCGCCCTCCGAATCATCGGCTGCAACTCGCAGCGCCTGGCTCGTCATGATCGGAGTAGGACAGCATCTTTGCTTGATCATTGCACATCGAGCACGATGTGTCATGGACCCGCGCGAGTAGTACCACCACCTTGTAAGTCAATCTTTCACCTTGAGAGCGCACCCGGATTGATCGATCGTGATCATGGGATGCGTTAGAGGTTACTAGGCGCATCAAAAGCGTCGGTTGTGCGGCGCTGTTGAAGACCCATACGGGTTGCACACCGACATGACAAAGCCGTGATTAATGTACCCGCGAGGGCCACTCTGTTCCGAACTCCTTGCCGGCGTAGCGTGCCCCTCGTAGGCCCGCTGTAACACTCCCACTTCGTGGGATGGGAGTCCGCCGCATTGCCGACCGTGTCGATGAGCAGCGCACAGCGGTACCGTCGTCGCCATGATTCACCACCGACGCACTGAGTTCCCGGGCCGAGGAGCCGGTTAGCGACTCCGATCACATGTTCCAGGCATTGATGAGTCGCCTCGCCCAGGGTTAGGCGTCGAGATGGAGCGAAATGGGCCGCGGCGCGAGCGAGGAGTAAACGAAGGACGCCCGGGCGACGGAGAGGCGGCATGCGGGACATGACCGCCGAGGTGCCTACCAGAGAGGGCGCAGGGCTACGGAATGCGTCGTTGAAGAAGCCGGTGATGGTGGTACTCCCGCTGCAGCTAGCAGAGGACGGGGTCCTAGGGCTCAGGACCCCGGCGCGATGCTGGCTGCCTTACCTGGCGGACCGGTAAATGCTGCGGTGGTTGATGGTCCATTAAGTGGTCTCGAGCCCGCCGGCCGGCCACTTGAGGGGCTGCGCCAACTCGCAGCCGCCCGCGCCAGACGCTCCTTATTGCGCCGGGCGACCGCTAGGCTCGTCGCGCCGGTCGAGGGGCGCTGCGACGGACCCGCTGCACGAGGCGTGCACGGGGTCCGCCACGCTCGGGCGGTCCCGTGGTCCAAGGGCGCCTCCGACGGCGGAGGAGCGGCCGCAGCGGCCCGCCCTCCGCGGGAAGGCGCCTCGTGGTCGCTCCCTCCGCAGTGCTCGGCATCGCCGCCGTCGCCCTGGGCCTGGTCCTCACGCCCGGCCCGAACATGCTCTACCTGGTCTCCCGCTCGGTCACCCAGGGCCGGCGCGCGGGGCTGGTCTCCCTCCTCGGCGTGGCCGCCGGCTTCGGGGTCTACCTGGCCGCGGCCACCGCCGGCCTGGCGACCGTCTTCGTCGCCGTCCCCGCCGCCTACACCGTCCTGAAGCTGGCCGGTGCCGCCTACCTGCTGCACCTGGCCTGGCAGGCGGTGCGCCCGGGCGGGGTCTCGGTGCTCGCGGTGCGGCAGCTGCCGGTGGACCCTCCGCGCCGGCTGTTCACGATGGGCCTGGTGACGAACCTGCTCAACCCCAAGATCGCCGTCCTGTACGTGAGCCTGCTGCCGCAGTTCGTCGACCCCGCGCGCGGCTCGGTCGCGCTGCAGTCCCTGGTGCTGGGCGCCACGCAGATCGCCGTCGCGCTGTCCGTCAACGCCGCGATCGTGGTCTTCGCCGGGTCGCTGGCGTCCTTCCTGGCCGCCCGGCCGCGGTGGCTCCGGGCGCAGCGGTGGGTCGTGGGCGGGGTGCTGGGCGCGCTGGCGGTGCACCTGCTCACCGACCGCTCCCGCCCCGCGCCGGCCTGAGCGCCCCAGGCCCCTGGGCGCAGGAGGGATCCGGCGTCAGGAGCCGGTGGCGGCGGCCGGCTCGGCGGGGGCCGCGCAGGGCGCCACCTGGCGCGCGGAGGGGTCGACCGCGAGCCGCGCGACGCGGACCGCGACGAAGACGAAGAGCAGGGCCAGGACCAGGGGCAGGATCTCCACGCCCCGGACGCTCCCAGCGCGCGGCGCCGGGCAGCGGGATGGCGCGCGGGACGAAACGGACGGTCGGGCGACCCAACCTCGGCCGATCGGACGACACGGCCTGGACCCGGCTGGCCAGACCACCCGGGCCGCCCGAACCGCCGGAGCCGCCCGGACCGCCCCGGGTCAGGCGGTGACGACCCGCCCGAGCACGTGCACGACGATCCCGCACGCCGCCACCGGCGCCGCTCCCATCGCGAGGGCCGCCACGGGCCGCGCGCGCGTCGGGAGGTGCACGAGCAGGCGGTGCAGCAGGACGACGACGGTCGCGACGGCGAGGCCGAGGACGGCGCCGGCCAGGGGCGCCACCCCGCCGGTCGCGCCGGCCAGCAGCGCCCCGCCCGCGGCGGCGGCCAGCAGCCCGAGGGCGCCGGTCGTGCGCACCGGGTACGGCAGCGCGGTGCTCGAGGACGCCAGGGCCACGCCCAGGGCGCCGACGAGCACCACCGAGCCGCCCGCGGGGCCGGCGAGCGCCGTCAGCCACCCGGCGCCCAGCCCGACGACGACGAGGCCCGTCACCGCGCCGCTGAGCCCGTCGGCCACCCGCGGGCGCAGGTCGCGCCGCAGCAGCTGGTGGGCGAAGGCGCCCAGCACGGCCAGCGCCAGCACGGGCGGCAGGCGGCTCAGGCGCGGGTCGGGAGCGCCCGCGACGGCGAGGACCGCCGCGACCGCGGTGCCCGCCACCACGGCGGCGCTGCCGCGCGGGCTGGGCAGGGACAGCAGCGCGGACCACCCGGCGCTGACCGCGCCGGCCACCACGAGCACCGCGGCGGCCGCCGTCCCCGGGGAGGCGAGCGCCCCCAGGGCCACGAGCCCGGCCAGCGCGGCGCCGGCGGCGGCGGGGGCGGTCCGGCTGGTCGCGGCGGTCACCGCGGCATCCTCCCAGAGCGCCCGCACGGCGCCCCGCGCGTCGCTCGCGCGCCGGAGGAGGCCGGATCACCTCCGGTCGCGGGGCGCCGTCGTCTACTCTTCATCCCGTCGTAAGCGACGGCGCGCCGGCGCGGCGACGTGCTGGCGCCAGCCCCTGGAGGCGGCATTGGCCCGGTTGCTCCTGCTCACGAACGCCCTCGCGCCGTCCGCGGAGGTGCTGCCCGCCCTCGGGCTGCTGCCCCACCACGTGCGCGTGCTGCCCGCCGAGCCGGCCGCGCTGGTCGACGCCCCGCCGGCGGACGCCGTCCTCGTCGATGCGCGCCGCGAGCTGGTGGCCGCCCGCTCCCTCGCCCGCCTGCTGCGCACGACGGGCGTCAGCTGTCCCCTCCTCCTCGTGCTCACCGAGGGCGGGCTGGCCGCGGTCGCGGCCGACTGGGGCGCGGACGACGTCCTGCTCGACACGGCCGGCCCCGCGGAGGTCGAGGCCCGGCTGCGCCTGGCCGCCGGGCGCGCCGCCCTGGCCGACAGCGGCGAGGAGGCGTCCGAGGAGATCCGCGCGGGCGACCTCGTCATCGACG
Source organism: Quadrisphaera sp. DSM 44207 (assembly GCF_900101335.1). Lineage (NCBI taxonomy): Bacteria > Bacillati > Actinomycetota > Actinomycetes > Kineosporiales > Kineosporiaceae > Quadrisphaera > Quadrisphaera sp. DSM 44207. The sequence continues at coordinate 40,181 of NZ_FNKA01000004.1, forward strand.
AGTCCGCGTACACCGCCAGGGTGCGCGGGCGGGTCCTGGACCTGACCTACAAGGAGTTCGAGCTCCTCAAGCACCTCGCCCAGCACCCCGGCCGGGTCTTCAGCCGGGCGCAGCTGCTGCAGGAGGTGTGGGGGTACGACTACTTCGGCGGCACCCGCACGGTCGACGTCCACGTGCGCCGGCTGCGGGCGAAGCTGGGCGCCGACCACGAGCAGCTGATCGGGACGGTGCGCAACGTCGGCTACCGGTTCGTGCCGCAGGTGCGCGAGCGCCGCGAGATGGACCGCGACGCCGCGAGCACCGCCGAGCCGGCCGCCGAGCCGGCCGCCGAGCCGGCCGCCGAGCGAGCCGCCGACCGGTAGCGGCCGGGTGGCGGCCGGGTGACGGCCGGGCAGCGGCCTGCTGGCCCGTCGTCGGCGGAGCCGGAGCGGCGCGCTCCCTAGGGTGTGCCCGTGCGCGCCGAGCCGTCCGAGCCCGAGGTCCTGCCCCAGCTCGACCCGCTCGACGTCGGGCGGGTGCGCTCGCTGCTCGCCGCGGCCGCCGCGGCGGACGGCGCGGAGGCCGCGTCCGAGGACGCCCGGCTGGCGCTGACCGCTCCCGCCCGCCCGGGCCTCGCGCACGTGCTCCTGCGCGCCCGCGGCGACGGCACGGGCGCGGGCGACGGCACGGGCGCGGGCGACAGCACGGGCGACGGCGCGGGCGACGGCGGGGGCGACGGCGGGCTGCTCGGCTACGCCCAGGTGGCCGCCGACCCCGGGGTCAGCCCCGACGCGCCTCCCGGCGCTCCCGCCGCGCCCCCCGGCGCGACGGCCGAGCTGGTGGTGGCGCCGTCCGCGCGCGGTGCCGGCCTCGGCGGCCTGCTGGCCGGCGCCGTGGAGCGCACGGCCGCGGCCACCGCGCCCGGCCCGCTGCGCGCGTGGTCCCACGCGGACTCCCCGGCCGCCGCGGCGCTGGCCGCCCGGCGCGGCTACCGGCGCGCGCGCGAGCTGTGGCGCATGGCCCGCCCGCTGGGGGACGGCGCCCCGCCGCTGCCCGCCCTAGCCGTGCCCGAGGGCGTGCGGCTGCGCGCCTTCCGGGCCGGCCGCGACGAGGAGGCGTGGCTGGCGCTCAACGCGCGGGCCTTCGCCACGCACCCCGAGCAGGGCCGGTGGACCCTCGCCGACCTGCGCGCCCGCCAGGGCGAGCCCTGGTACGACCCCAGCGGCGTCGTCCTCGCCGAGGACGCCGCGGACGGCCGGCTGCTGGCCTCGCACTGGACCAAGGAGCCCGGGGACGGCACGGGCGAGGTGTACGTGGTGGGGGTCGACCCCGACGCGCAGGGCCGCGGCCTCGGCACGGCCGTCGTGCTCGCCGGGCTGCACCTGCTGGCCGCCCGCGGGCACCGCCTGGTGCGCCTGTACGTCGAGGGCGACAGCGCCGCGGCCCGGCGGCTGTACACCCGCCTGGGCTTCGAGCACGCGGGCAGCGACGTCCTCTACGAGCGGCGGGTCTGAGCCGCCCCGCTCGCAGGGCGCGCGCGGCGGGGGCGCCGCGGGCGCGGCGGGCCGCGCGGCTGCGATGATGCCGGGCATGGCCAGCACTGCGAGCACGACGGGCCCCGCGACCAGCACGGGAACCGGCCCGGCGGCCGCGGCGGCGCCGGGGGTCGACGCCCCCGAGCGCCCGGGGTCCCTCGCCGAGCACCTGCAGGAGCACCTCGCCGAGGAGGACGAGGCCCCCGCGCGCGCGGCCGCGGCCGGGACCGAGCCGCTGCCGGCCGACCGGTTCCTCGACCGCGAGCTGAGCTGGCTGGCGTTCAACGAGCGGGTGCTGGAGCTGGCGCAGGACGACTCGCTGCCGCTGCTGGAGCGCGCCCGCTTCCTGGCGATCTTCGCCAGCAACCTGGACGAGTTCTTCATGGTGCGGGTGGCGGGCCTGAAGCGCCGCATCGCCACGGGCCTGGCCGTCACGGCCGCCTCCGGCCTGCAGCCGCGCGAGGTCCTCGACGCCATCAGCGCCCGCGCCCACGAGCTCATGGCGCGCCACGCGGAGGTCTTCACGCGGGCCGTGCGCCCGGCCCTCGCCGAGGCGGGCGTCCGCCTGGTCGGCTGGAGCGAGCTGGCCGACACCGAGCAGGACCACCTGCACCGCTTCTTCCGCGACGCCGTCTTCCCCGTGCTCACGCCCCTGGCGGTGGACCCGGCGCACCCGTTCCCCTACATCTCCGGCCTCTCGCTGAACCTGGCGGTCGTCGTGCGCAACCCCGCGACGCAGAAGGAGCACTTCGCGCGCGTGAAGGTGCCGCCGCTGCTGCCGCGGCTGGTGCGCGCGGAGGCCGACGGCGCGGCCTCGGACCGCGAGGCGCGCTTCCTGCCCCTCGAGGACCTCATCGCCGTGCACCTGGAGATGCTCTTCCCGGGCATGGACGTGCTGGCGGCGCACACGTTCCGCGTCACCCGCAACGAGGACGTCGAGGTCGAGGAGGACGACGCGGAGAACCTGCTCCAGGCGCTGGAGAAGGAGCTGCTGCGCCGCCGCTTCGGCCCGCCCGTGCGCCTGGAGCTGGCGCAGGACGCCGACGTGCACCTGCGCTCCCTGCTGATCCGCGAGCTGGGGGTGAGCGAGGCCGAGACGTACGTGCTGCCGGTGCCCCTGGACCTGCGGGCCCTGCACCTGGTCGCCGACCTGGAGCGGCCGGAGCTGAGGTTCCCCCGCTTCGTGGCCGCCACCCACCGGCACCTGACGGACGGGCGCGAGAGCTCCCAGCCGCGCGACGTCTTCGCGGCGGTCGCCCAGCGCGATGTGCTGCTGCACCACCCGTACGACTCCTTCTCCACGAGCGTGCAGGCCTTCCTCGAGCAGGCGGCCGCCGACCCGCAGGTGCTGGCGATCAAGCAGACGCTGTACCGCACGTCCGGGGACTCCCCCATCGTCGACGCCCTCATCGACGCCGCCGACGCCGGCAAGCAGGTGCTCGCGCTCGTGGAGATCAAGGCGCGCTTCGACGAGGAGGCGAACATCTCCTGGGCGCGCAAGCTCGAGCAGGCCGGCGTCCACGTCGTCTACGGCATCGTCGGCCTGAAGACCCACGCGAAGCTGAGCCTGGTGGTGCGCCAGGAGGGCGAGGCGCTGCACCGCTACTGCCACGTCGGCACGGGCAACTACAACCCCAAGACCGCCCGCGTCTACGAGGACCTGGGGCTGCTCACCTGCGACGACGAGGTCGCCGAGGACCTGACGAAGCTGTTCAACCAGCTCTCCGGCTACGCCCCGCAGACGCGCTACCGGCGCCTGCTCGTGGCCCCGCGCAGCCTGCGCCGCGGCCTGGTCGAGCGGATCGAGCGCGAGGCCGAGCACGCCCGCGCCGGCCGCCCGTGCGGGGTGCGCATCAAGGTGAACTCGATGGTCGACGAGGCCGTCATCGACGCCCTCTACCGCGCCAGCCGGGCCGGGGTGCCCGTGGACGTCGTCGTGCGCGGCATCTGCGCGCTGCGCCCGGGCGTGCCGGGCCTGAGCGAGACGGTGCGCGTGCGCTCGATCCTCGGCCGCTTCCTCGAGCACTCGCGGGTCTTCGCCTTCGAGGACGGCGGCTCCCCGTCGGTGTGGATCGGCAGCGCCGACATGATGCACCGCAACCTCGACCGGCGCGTGGAGTGCCTCGTGCGCCTGCGCGACCCCGAGCACGTCGCCGAGCTGCGGGCCCTGCTCGACCTGTCGATGGATGACGGCACGGCCAGCTGGCACCTGGACGCGCAGGGGTGCTGGACCCGGCACGCGGTCGGCGAGGACGGCCGCCCCCTGCTGGACCTGCAGGAGCACCTGATCGCCGAGCGCTCGCCGCGGCGCCCCCGTCGCCGGTGAGGCGGGGGGAGGCGGCGGGGGGCCGCCCGTGAGCGGCGCGGCGGACGGCGCCCTGGTGCGCGCCGCGGGAGCGGTGTGCTGGCACCGGGGGGACGACGGGCTGAGGGTGCTGCTCGTGCACCGGCCCAGGTACCAGGACTGGTCGTGGCCGAAGGGCAAGCTGGAGGGTCCCGAGCCCGTGGTGGCGGCCGCCGTCCGCGAGCTCGCCGAGGAGACCGGCCTGGTGCGCCCGCTCGGCGTGCCGCTGCCGAGCGCCCGCTACCCGCTGGGCACCGACGCCACCAAGCACGTCTCCTACTGGGCGGCGCACGTGCCCGGCCCGGCGCTGCCGCCGCCGCCGCGCCCGGACGAGGTGGACGAGACCGCCTGGGTCACCCCCGAGGAGGCGGACCGGCGCCTGACCCGGCGCGCGGACCGCGTGCAGCTGCGGGCCCTGCTCGACGCCGACGCCGGCGGCGCGCTGGACACCTGGCCCCTGGTGGTGCTGCGCCACGCCCACGCCCACCCGCGCACCGGCTGGGACGGCACGGACGCCGACCGCCCTCTCGCGCCGCCCGGCATGGCGCAGGCGCGGGCCCTGCCCGAGCTGCTGACCGCGTGGTCGCCGCTGCGGGTGGTCTCCAGCCCGTGGGAGCGCTGCGTGCAGACGCTCGAGCCGTACCTGTACGCCACGGGCACGCGCCTGCGCACCAAGCGGCGCCTGAGCGAGGACGGGCACCGCACCGGCAGCGCCGCGGTGGCCCACTACGTCTCCGGCCTGCTGGCCAAGGCCCGGCCCGTGCTGGTGTGCACCCACCGGCCCGTGCTGCCCACCCTGCTGGGCACCCTGGCGGGTCACGCGGGCGCGGGCGTCGCGGAGGCCGTGCCGCGCGCGGACCCCTACCTGCAGCCCGGGGAGGTGCTCGTCGCGCACGTCGCGCGCCGCTCCGGGCGGGTGGTGGCGGTGGAGCGGCACAGCCCCGTCCCCCGGTGAGCGGATCGCGGTGGCGCAGTGTGACGGATTGTCAAGGCCCGCGCGCGGTGCGACCGGGGCTGTTCACCCGCGGTTCACCCGACCCGGGCCGGGCCTTCACCTGCCCTCCCTAGCGTCCTCGTCGTCCTGGGACCGGACCCTCCGGCCCCGACCGATGAGGAGTCGCACGTGAAGCGCAGCACCCGGAGCCGCACCGCCCTCCCCGCGGCCGCCGTGCTCACCCTGGCCCTGTCCGCCTGCAGCGCGGCCAACGAGGCCAGCACCGAGCCCGCCGCGAGCGGCTCGGCGTCCGAGGGCGGCACCGCGACCGCGGTCTCGGGCACGCTGGACGGCGCGGGCGCCAGCTCCCAGCAGGCGGCGATGCAGGCCTGGCAGGCGGGCTTCACCGGCGCCAACCCCGACGCGACGGTCAACTACGACCCCGCGGGCTCCGGCGCCGGGCGCGAGCAGTTCCTCGCCGGGGCGGTCGACCTCGCCGGCTCCGACGCCTACCTGGACGACGAGGAGCTCGCCGCGGCGCAGGAGCGCTGCAGCGGCGGGACCGCCCTGGACCTGCCGGTCTACGTCTCCCCGATCGCCGTGCTCTACAACCTCGAGGGCGTGGACTCCCTGCAGCTGTCCCCCGCCACGATCGCGGGGATCTTCGACCAGCGGATCACCTCCTGGGACGACCCGGCCGTCGCCGCGGACAACCCCGGCGTCACGCTGCCCGCGCGGCCGATCACCCCGGTCAACCGCGCCGACGACTCGGGGACGACGGAGAACTTCACCGAGTACCTGGCCGCCGCGGCCCCCGAGGCGTGGCCGCACGAGCCGGACGGCGAGTGGCCGGTCGCCGGCGGCGAGGCCGCCCAGGGCACCTCCGGCGTCGTCTCCGCGGTCGGGGCGGGCGACGGGACCATCGGGTACGCGGACGCCTCCCAGGCCGGTGACCTGGGCGTCGCCACCGTGAGGGTGGGCGAGGAGTTCGTCGGCCCCACCCCGGAGGCCGCGGCCGCCGTCCTCGACACCGCCAGCCCCGTCGAGGGCCGGCCGGACGGCGACATCGCGCTGGAGGTCGACCGCGCCACCACCGAGAGCGGCGTCTACCCGATCGTCCTGGCGAGCTACCACATCGCCTGCAGCACCTACGAGGACGCCGAGACCGCCGACCTCGTCAAGGCGTTCCTCGCCTACGTCGTCAGCGAGGAGGGCCAGCAGGCGGCGGCGGACAACGCCGGCTCGGCGCCCATCTCCGACGACCTCCGCTCGCAGGTCGAGTCCTCCATCGGGATGATCGCCGCGGCCGGTTGAGCCGGACGCGCCGGTGCGGCGCCCGCCGCCGCACCGGCGCGGTGCATCATCTGCCACGGCTCCGGGCACCCGGAGCCACCCGAGCGGCACCCCGAGCGGCACCCGAGAGGACCCGGTGACCACCACCACTGCAGCACCCCGCCGGAGCGCCCGGCAGCGCCCGGGCGACCGGGTCTTCCGCGGCACCACGCAGGCCGCGGGCGTGCTCATCCTCCTCGTGCTGGCGGGCGTCGCCCTCTTCCTCACGGTCGAGGCCCTGCCCGCGCTGACCGCCCCCGCCGAGGAGGTCATCGGCGGGCGGGGCCTGGCCGCGTACGTCGCGCCGCTGCTGTTCGGCACGGTGCTCGCCGCGCTCATCGCGCTGCTGGTCGGCGCGCCGCTCGGCGTCGCCATCGCGCTCTTCCTGTCGCACTACGCCCCGCGGCGGCTGGCCGCGCCGCTCGGCTACGTCGTCGACCTGCTGGCGGCCATCCCCAGCATCGTCTACGGCCTGTGGGGCGCCGTGACGCTCTCGCAGGCCCTCGTGCCGGTCTACCGGTGGCTCGAGGCGAACCTCGGCTTCATCCCGTTCTTCGCGGGCCCGACCTCCGCCACCGGGCGCACGATCCTCACCGCGGGCCTCGTGCTGGCCGTGATGATCCTGCCGGTGGTCACGGCGATCAGCCGCGAGATCTTCCGCCAGACCCCGCGCCTGCACCAGGAGGCGGCGCTGGCCCTGGGGGCCACGCGCTGGGAGATGATCCGCTACGCCGTCATCCCCTACGGCCGCTCCGGGGTCGTCTCGGCGTCCATGCTGGGCCTGGGCCGCGCCCTGGGCGAGACGATGGCGGTGGCCCTGGTGCTCTCGGCGTCCGGCGGGGTGACGCTCAACCTCATCGGCACGGGCAACCCCGGCACCATCGCCGCGAACATCGCGCTCGACTTCCCCGAGGCCACGGGCGTGGAGACCAGCACGCTGATCGCGGGCGGCCTCGTGCTCTTCGTCATCACCTTCGCCGTCAACTTCGCCGCCCGCTGGATCGTCAACCGCCGCGCCGAGTTCTCCGGAGCCAACTGATGACCGACCTCGGCACGCGCCCGCGCCCCGTCGCGGTGCCCCTCGCGGTGAGCGCCTCCGCCCGCCGCCTGCCCCGGTGGGCGCCGCTGGCCGCGCTCGCGGCCGCCGCCGCCCTGGCCGGCGGCCTGCTCGCCGTCCTCGGGTGGTCCACCGCCGGCTTCGCCGTCCTGGTGGCGCTGCTGTCCGTCGTCCTGCTCGTCGGCGCCTCGCGGGCGGTCGAGGGCAGCCGCAAGGCCACGGACCGGCTGGTCACGGCGCTCGTCACGGGCGCCTTCCTCGTGGCGCTGCTGCCCCTGATGTCCCTGGTCTGGACGGTGGTCCGCCAGGGCGCCGCCCGCTTCGACCCGGAGTTCTTCACGTGGTCCATGGCGGGCGTCGTCGGGGCGGGCGGCGGCGCCTACCACGCCATCCTCGGCACCCTCGTCGTCACGGCGCTGGCGACGGTGATCTCCGTGCCGGTGGGGCTGCTGACCGCCGTCTACCTCGTGGAGTACGGGCGCGGGCGCCTCGCGCGCGGCATCACCTTCCTCGTCGACGTGATGACGGGCATCCCCTCGATCGTGGCGGGCCTGTTCGCCTACGCGCTGTTCACGCTCGTCCTGGGCCCGGGCACGCGGCTGGGCATCATGGGCGCCGTCGCCCTGTCGGTGCTGATGATCCCGCTGGTGGTCCGCTCGACGGAGGAGATGCTCAAGCTCGTGCCGAACGAGCTGCGCGAGGCCGCCTACGCACTGGGCGTCCCCAAGTGGCTGACCGTCGTGAAGGTCGTGCTGCGCACGGCCGTGGGCGGGATCGCCACCGGCATCACGCTGGCCATCGCGCGCGTCATCGGCGAGACCGCCCCGCTGCTGGTCACGCTCGGGATCACCACGGGCACGAACCTCAACCCGTTCGCCGAGCGCATGGCGACGCTGCCCGTGTTCTCCTACTACCAGTACACCCAGCCGGGCGTTCCCCCGGAGCCGGCGATCGACCGGGCCTGGACAGCGGCGCTGGTCCTCATCATCCTCGTGATGCTGTTCAACCTGCTGGCCAGGCTGATCTCGCGCTGGTTCTCCCCCCGCGCGCACTGACCAGCACCCCGCCGCAGCACCGAGACGGAGCCCGAGGAACGACCATGGCCAAACGCATCGACGTGTCCGACCTGGACATCTACTACGGCGACTTCCTCGCGGTCGAAGCGGTCACGATGACCATCGAGCCGCGCACGGTCACCGCGCTCATCGGACCGTCCGGCTGCGGCAAGTCCACCTTCCTGCGCTCCCTGAACCGCATGCACGAGGTGATCCCGGGCGCTCGCGTGGAGGGCAAGGTCGTCATGGACGGGCAGGACCTCTACGCCCCCGAGGTCGACCCCGTCGACGTGCGGCGCTCGGTCGGCATGGTCTTCCAGCGCCCCAACCCGTTCCCCACCATGTCGATCGCCGAGAACGTCCTCGCCGGCGTGCGGCTGAACAACGCGCGCATGCGCAAGGCGGACGCCGAGGAGCTGGTCGAGCGCTCGCTGCGCGGCGCCAACCTGTGGAACGAGGTCAAGGACCGGCTCGGGCGCCCCGGCTCCAGCCTGTCCGGCGGCCAGCAGCAGCGCCTGTGCATCGCCCGCGCGATCGCCGTGCAGCCGCAGGTGCTCCTCATGGACGAGCCGGCCTCGGCGCTGGACCCGATCTCCACGCTGGCGATCGAGGACCTCATCGCCGAGCTGAAGCAGGACTACACGATCGTCATCGTCACCCACAACATGCAGCAGGCCGCCCGCGTCAGCGACACCACGGCGTTCTTCAACATCGCCGGCACCGGCAAGCCGGGCAAGCTCATCGAGATGTCCGACACCACGACGATCTTCTCCAAGCCGGCGCAGAAGGCCACGGAGGACTACGTCTCCGGCCGCTTCGGGTGAGCTGCGGGGTGCGAGCGGGCGGCCTGCTGACGCGGTGCGGTGCGCGGTCCGCACCCGGAGGCGAGGGGGTCCTCGCCGAGCGAGAGCACACCTCCTGCTCGCCGGTGGCGGCGCGTCGGGCGCGGGAGCGGGGCCGGGGCGGGGTGCGGACGGATCCGTGGTGCGAGGCGGCGGGGCCGGGCGTGCCGGCCGGTCAGTCGCGGCGGATGCCGAGGAGGCGGTCGATCTCCTCCTGGGGCAGCGCCTCGTCGGCCTCCGACGCGGCCACGACCAGGTCTCCGTACAGCTCGATCTCCTCGGCCAGCTCGTCGTCGTCGAGGCGCCGTCTGGGCTCCATGTCGCCACGGTAGCGGTCAGCACCCGGGCGCCACGCGAGCTTCACGGCTCCGAGCCGCTGTGTCACGCAGCGTGATCGGTGGTCGGCGTGTCGCCCGCCGAGTCGCCGCCCGCACCCTCGCGTGCTAACCCTTCCGGACGTGACCACTCCGAACGGCTCCGGCCGGCCGGGCGTCCTCTTCGACGTCGACGGCACCCTGCTCGACACCAACTACCTGCAGGTCCTCGCCTGGTGGCAGGGGCTGCGGGACGCCGGGCACGAGGGGATCTCGATGTCGGCCCTGCACCGGGCCATCGGGATCGGCAGCGGCGAGCTGGTCCGGCGCGTCACCGGCCAGGACGACGAGGCGGCCCTGACGGCCAAGGCGGAGCGCTACGAGCCCCTGCGCGAGCAGGTCGTCGCCTTCCCCCGGGTCGCGGACCTGCTGCGCGCGTGCGACGAGCGCGGCCTGGCGGTCGTGCTGGCCACCAGCGGCGAGCCCTCCGACCTGGAGTGGATGGTCCCGGCCACCGGCTCGCAGGACCTGCTGGCCGGTGCGACGACGTCCGGGGACGTGGAGTCGGCCAAGCCGGCGCCGGACCTGCTCACCACCGCGGTCGAGCAGCACGGCCTCGACCCGGCGCGCACGGTGGTCGTGGGCGACACGGTCTGGGACGTCGAGGCCGCCCGCAGGGCCGGGTTGCCGTGCGTCGCGCTGCTGTGCGGAGGCGTCTCCCGCGGCGAGCTGGAGGAGGCCGGCGCGACGGAGGTGCACGAGGACCCGGCGGACCTGCTGGAGCACCTCGACGGCTCCGTGATCGCGCGCGCCGCGCGGGGTCCGCTGGCGGGCTGAGCGCCTACAGCTTCGGGAACAGGCGGCCGGCGCCCTCGCCCTCCTCCCACATCTGCGCCGCCGGCCCGATCCCGACGACGAGCGGGTCCGGCGTGCCGACGACGTCCTCGTCCTTGCCGTCGTAGGGCAGGGACGAGAGCACGTAGCGCATCGCCTCGATGCGGGCGCGCTTCTTGTCGTTGGAGCGCACGATCGTCCAGGGCGCGTCGGCGGTGTCGGTGTAGAAGAACATCGCCTCCTTGGCCTCGGTGTACTCGTCCCACTTGTCGAGGGACTCCAGGTCCATCGGCGAGAGCTTCCACCGCCGCACCGGGTCGGTGCCGCGCAGCGCGAAGCGCGTGCGCTGCTCGGCGCGCGAGACGGAGAACCACATCTTGCGCAGGTGGATGCCGCTGCGCACCCACATGCGCTCCAGGTCCGGAGCCTGGCGCATGAACTCCAGGTACTCGCGCGGGGTGGCGAAGCCCATCACCCGCTCGACGCCCGCGCGGTTGTACCAGGAGCGGTCGAACAGGACGATCTCCCCGCCGCTGGGCAGCGCCTGAACGTAGCGCTGGAAGTACCACTGGGTGCGCTCGCGCTCGGTCGGCTTCTCCAGCGCGACCACGCGCGCGCCGCGGGGGTTGAGGTTCTCGGTGAAGCGCTTGATGGTGCCGCCCTTGCCGGCGGCGTCGCGGCCCTCGAAGACGAGCACGACCTTGGCCTCGGTGCGCCTGACCCAGCCCTGCATCTTCAGCAGCTCGATCTGCAGGCCGCGCTTGAGCCCCTCGTACTCCTTGCGCGTCATCTTCGTGTCGTACGGGTAGTCCTCGCGCCACGTCTCGCCCGCCTGCGGGCCGACGTGCTCGAGCAGGCGGGGCGCCAGGTCGCCGACGGCGTCGCGCACGTCCTCGACGTCCTCGTCGGCGAGCGCGACGGGCTGCCGCGGCTGCTCGGGCTGCGCGGCGGCCTGCTGCTCCGGCTGCGGGTCCTTCGCGGCGTCGCGGCGGGCGCGGGTGCGGGCCTTCTCGCGGGGCTGCGCATCGGTGCTCATGCCACCGTCGTACCCCGTCGCGTCTGACCGGACGCCGGTAGAGCGGGAACAGCCCCACAGCGCTGGCCACGTACAGGCCCACGGGCACCACCTCGTCCTGAGGACGGGACCGTCCCGTGTCGTGAGCACCCGATATCGTGTGCGTATGACACGAAAGCCGTCAGCACTGCTGCCGGTGCTGCGCAGTGAGACCCAGGCTCGGCTGCTGGCGGCCACGCTGCTGCATCCTGAGCACGAGGCTTCCATCGCTGGACTGGCTCGCGCCGTCGGCGCCGATGCCGCCAACCTGCACAGCGAGGTCGCTCGACTGCTGGATGCCGGGATCCTGGTCGACCGGCGGGTGGGCCGGGCCCGGTTGGTGCGCGCCGGCGACAGCCCGCTGATCCGGCCCCTGCAGGACCTGCTGCTGCTCGCCCACGGACCCAAGGTGCTGCTCGAGGAGGCCTTGGCCGGCGTCCCGGGCATCGACCGGGCGGTGATCGTCGGATCTTGGGCCGCCCGCTACACCGGCACTCCCGGGCCGCTACCTCGTGACGTCGACCTGGTCGTCATCGGCACCCCGGACCGCGACCAGGTGATCGAGACGACGGGCGAGGTCGCCGCGCGCCTGGGCCGCGAGGTGCAGGCGGTCTTCCGCAGCCCTCAGGCTTGGGAGCAGGCGGCGGACTCCTTCACCGCCACCGTGCGCGCAGCCGCGCACGTGGACCTGGATCTGAGCACCAGCCACGACGCCGACAGGACCGCACCCGGTGACAGCCGGATCGATGGGGTTCTGGCGTGACCTGGCCCACCGGACAGGACGCCATCCGGGCACTGCTGGCCAGCGGTGATCTGCAGCAGGTGAGCGCCACCCGCGAGGACGCTGCGGCCCAGGTGAACGCCGCCGCCCGGCACCTGCACTCAGCACGCTCCCTGGCTGCCCGCGATCCCGAGGGCGCCTACAGCCTGCTCTACGACGCCGCCCGCAAGTCCCCGGCCGCCGTGCTGCAGGGCCAAGGGCTGCGTGCCACCAGCCGCGGCGGGCACTACGCCCTCGAACGAGCGATCCGCGCTCAGTTCACCGCGCCCCCGCCCTCGGAGCCTTCCGCCCCTTCGGACGGCTGCGACGAACGCGCAACCGCGTCGAGTGCGAACCGGCCACTGCGATCCTGTCCGAGGACGTCGAAGCCGACCTGGACAACGACTCCCGCCTGCACTCCACCGCCGCAACTCTGCTCGACCAGCACGGCGAAGTGGACACCTCGTCGGCCCGAGGCACCGGGTGCCCGCGGCCCAGCGGGTCGTCGGTGTGCACCTCCTCCCCTGCGCCACCAGTAGGCGCTCCACCGCCGCGCGCGCCGCGCCGACCGCGCACGCGCGTGGTGGACTTCCGCCGTGCACCCGGTCGACGCGCTGCGCCGCATCGCGTTCGTCCTCGAGCGGGACGACGCCCCGACCTACCGCGTGCGCGCCTTCCGGACGGCGGCCGCCGCCCTCGCCGCCCTCGACGAGGAGGAGCTGGCCGCGCGCGTGCGCGAGGGCACCCTGACGGAGCTGCCCGGCGTCGGGGCCCGCACGAGCGAGGTCGCGACCCAGGCCACCGCGGGCGCCGTCCCGGACTACCTCGCCCGCCTGGAGCGCGACGCCGCGCCGCTGGTGCGGCTCACCGAGGAGGCCACCGCGCTGCGCGACGCGCTGCGCGGGGACCTGCACGCGCACACCGACTGGAGCGACGGCGGCAGCCCCGTGGAGGAGATGGCGCTCGCGGCCCTGGAGCTGGGCCACGACTACCTGGCGATCACCGACCACTCCCCGCGCCTGGTGGTCGCGAACGGCCTCACCCCGCAGCGCCTGGAGCGCCAGCTGGACCTGCTCGAGCACCTGGCGGGTCAGCTGGCGCCGCTGCACCTGCTCTCCGGCATCGAGGTCGACGTGCGCGGCGACGGCACCCTCGACCAGGAGGACGAGCTGCTGGACCGGCTCGACGTCGTCGTCGCCTCCGTGCACTCCGGGCTCGGCGGCAGGCAGAGCCCGGAGAAGATGACGCACCGGATGCTCACCGCCGTCGCGGACCCTCGCGTCGACGTCCTCGGGCACTGCACCGGGCGGCTGCTGCGCGGCGGGCGCGGCACCCGCCCCGAGGCGCCCTTCGACGCCGAGGCCGTCTTCGCCGCGTGCGCCGAGCACGGCGTGGCCGTGGAGGTCAACAGCCGGCCCGAGCGCCTCGACCCCCCGCGCCGCCTGCTGCGCCTCGCCGTGGAGGCGGGCTGCCTGTTCAGCATCGACAGCGACGCGCACGCGCCGGGGCAGCTGGCGTGGCTGGAGCACGGGGTGGCGCGGGCGGCCGAGTGCGGCGTGCCCGGCGACCGCGTCGTCACCACGTGGGACGCCGAGCGGCTGCTCGGCTGGCTCAGGCGAGCAGCGTGAGGCGCCGCGCGCCCTCCCGCCCCGGCTGCTGACCGGCCGGCTGGCCCGCCACCTGACCGACCGGCTGACCGACCGGCTGACCGACCGGCTGACCGGCCGGCTGACCGGCCGGCTGACCCGGCTGCTGCGCGCGCTGCCGGCCGAAGCCGACCTCGGTGGCGCGCTGCTGCCAGGTCAGGACGGCGGCGGGCAGCGCCGCCTCGGTCGCCGGACGGCCGAACCACCAGCCCTGGCCGTGGTCGCAGCCGAGGTCGGCCAGCAGCTCGGCCTGCGCCTGCGTCTCGACGCCCTCGGCGATCACCGTGAGGCCGTGGGCGTGCCCGAGGTCGACGATCGCCCGCACGACGGCGGCGGCGGCGGCGTCCGAGCCCAGGCGCGCGACGAAGGCGCGGTCGACCTTGAGGAAGCCGAGGTCCAGGCCCGACAGGTACGACAGCGCGGACCAGCCGGTGCCGAAGTCGTCGACGCCGACGCTGACCGACAGGCGGTCCAGCGAGCGCAGCGTCGCGCTCACGGTGCCGCCGGGGCCGAGCAGCGAGTGCTCGGTGATCTCCACGAGCAGGCGGCTGCCCGCCGCACCGGCCCGCTCGAGGGCGTCGCGCACGAGGTCGGCGAGGTCCGGGCGCGCGAGCGTGCGCGGCGACATGTTGACGGCGACGGTCACGGGCGCGCGCGTGGGCAGGTCCCACCGCGCGGCGCGGGCGGTGGCGGTGCGCAGCACCCACTCGTCGAGCTCGACGACGAGGCCCGTCTCCTCCGCGACGTCCATGAACACCGCCGGGGACAGCGGCCCCAGCTCGGGGTCGACGACGCGCCCGAGGGCCTCGACGCCGATCACGTCGCCGGTGCGAAGGTCCACGACCGGCTGGTAGAGCACCTGGAGGCGCTCGGCGGCCAGCGCGGAGCGCAGCACGGCCTCGCTGCGCACGCGCGCCTCGGCCTGCTCGCGCAGCTGCGGGCCGAAGGCGACCCACCGGTCGGGGCCCGAGCATCGGCCGCGCTGCAGCGCCAGCTCGGCGTGGCGCACGAGGTCCTCGCCGTCGAGGGCGCCTCCGGGAGCGGGCGTGCCGTCGGCCAGGGCGAGGCCGACGACGGCGGTCACGGCGATCGGGCCCGGCACGCCGTCCAGGTGCAGGGGCTCGCGCACGGCCGACAGCACCGCCTCGGCGGCGGACCCGGCGGCCGCGGCGTCCGGCAGGTCGGTCAGCAGGACGCCGAACTGGCCGCCCTCGAGGCGGGCGAGCGTGCCGCCCGCCGGCAGCGCGGTGCGCAGCCGGGCGGCGACGGCGACGAGGACGGCGTCGCCCGCGCGGCGCCCGAGGGCGGCGTTGACGGAGCCGAAGCGGTCGAGGTCGACCAGCAGCAGCGCGCTCGCGCGCGCCGGGGCCGCGCCCGGGACGGCCGCGGCGGCGCGGGCCTCCAGCGCGGCGCGCCCCACGAGCCCGGTCAGCGGGTCGCGAGCGGGCGGCCGCCCGGCGCCGGCCACGTCGACGGCGGCGCCGAACATCCGCACCGCCCGCCCCTGCTCGTCCGCCTGCACCTCGGTCCACGCGTGGACGGCGCGCTCGACGCCGTCGTGGCCGACCAGGCGGTACTGCTCCTGGTAGCCGCGGCACGACTCGCGCGCCAGCAGCCAGCTCGCGCGGCAGCGCGGGCGGTCGGCCGGGTGGACGAGCGCGAGCCAGGCCTCCAGGGAGGGCCGCAGCGCCCCGGGCTCGGAGCCCACGAGCCGGTAGGCGCCGTCGGACCACGAGACCTCGCCGGTGCGCAGGTCGATCTCCCAGGCGGCGACGGCGGTCAGCCCGCCGACGCCCCGGCCGCCCGGTGCCCGCTGCACCGGCAGGGCCGGGGAGGCGGGAGGGGACCAGGGCTCGGGCACCGCCCTACCGTGCCACGCAGCGTCACCGCGTGCGGCGCAATCGGCGCAGACACGCCGCGGCGGTGACGGACCGGCACGACGCGGGCGCGGGCGCCGGGCGCGCCGTCACCGACCGTCGCCGGCACCCGGCGCCACCCGGCGTCGGCGTCACCCGGCGTCGCCGTACCCGTGCGGGTTCGCCTGCTGCCACCGCCACGTGTCGGCGCACATCTGCGCCAGGTCGCGCCGCGCCTCCCAGCCCAGCTCCTCGCGGGCGCGGGCGGGGTCGGCGTAGGAGACCGCGACGTCCCCGGGACGGCGCGGGAGGACCGTGACGGGGATCGTCCGGCCGCTGGCCTCCTCGAAGGCCTTGACGACATCGAGCACGGACGAGCCGCGCCCGGTGCCGAGGTTCCACGCGTGCGCGCCGCCGACCTCGCGGACGCGGCGCAGGGCGGCCAGGTGGCCCTCGGCGAGGTCCATCACGTGGATGTAGTCGCGCACGCCGGTGCCGTCGGGGGTGTCGTAGTCGTTCCCGTACACCGACAGCTCCTCGCGGCGCCCGACCGCGACCTGCGCGATGAAGGGGACGAGGTTGTTCGGCACGCCCTGCGGGTCCTCGCCGATGCGCCCCGACGGGTGCGCGCCGACGGGGTTGAAGTAGCGCAGCAGCGCCACCGCCCAGCGCTCGTCGGCGGCGGCCACGTCACGCAGGACCTGCTCGATCATGAACTTCGTCCAGCCGTACGGGTTCGTCGCCCCGCGCGGGGAGTCCTCCGTCAGCGGCACCCGGGTCGCCGCGCCGTAGACGGTGGCGGAGGAGCTGAAGACGATCGTGCGGCAGTCGACCCCCGCCATGGCGCGCACGAGGTTCAGGGTGCCGACGACGTTCGTGCGGTAGTAGCGCTCGGGCTGGGCGACGGACTCCCCGACCGCCTTCAGCCCGGCGAAGTGGACGACGGCCTCGGGGCGGGTCAGCTCGAAGACGCCGGTCAGGCCCGGCTCGTCGAGCAGGTCGACCTGGTGCAGGTCCACCGGGCGCCCGGTGATCTCCGTGACGCGCCGCAGGGCCTCGCGCCTGCTGTTGGACAGGTCGTCCACGACGACGACGTCGTGCCCGTCCTCGAGCAGCGAGACCACGGTGTGGCTGCCGATGTACCCCGCCCCGCCGGTGACCAGGATGCGCATGTCCGGCGACGCTACACGCGCGACGCCTCCCGGGGGGCCTCCTCGCCGGTCCTCCAGCGCGGCACCGCGGTGATGGCGCACCGCAGGCCCGGCGCCCGGCTCATCCGCGCGTCCGCCGTGACCGCACCGCAGCCGAGGGCCTCGGCGAGCGCGACGCACGAAGCGTCGTGAGCGGTGACGTCCGCCCGCAGCTGCCAGACGCGGCCCAGCACCGGCAGGACCGGGTGCCGCCTGAGGCCGAGACGCACGGCCAGGCCGAGCCCGAGCCTGCACGGGTCGCCGCCGGCGGGGGCGTCGTCGCGTGCTCCGCCCGGCAGCGCAGGGCGCGCCGTCAGGGGCGGCGGGGCTGCGGCGGGCTGGTACCCACGGTCCCGCGTCGATCTTGAGGTCGGTGCGCGCGACACGCCGCGGCTGCTCGCACCGACCCCCATGCCGATGCCTCGCGGGCGCACCAGCACCGCGGCGACCGGAGCGCGAGGTGGCAGCGGCGCGCCCGGTGCGCGCGGCGCTCCCGGCCGGGCGGGCCCGCTCAGTGGTTGTGGCGCGGCACGCCCCTGCTCGCCACCCGCTGGTGGGCCACCGCCGGCTCGAGCACCATGCCGTCGGCGAGCTGGGAGACCATCGAGCGCTGGATCTCCTGCCACGGCGTCTGCGAGGGCGGCACCGGGTAGCCGCCGGCGGCGGCCAGGGCCTCGTGCCGCGCTCGCAGCTCGGCCTCGGACAGCAGCGCGTCCACCCGGCCCGCGGCCAGGTCGACGCGCACGACGTCCCCGGTGCGCAGCACCGCCAGCCCACCGCCGGCCGCGGCCTCGGGGGAGGCGTTGAGGATCGACGGGGACCCCGACGTCCCGGACTGCCGGCCGTCGCCCACGCACGGCAGGGCGTGCACGCCGCGCTTGATCAGCGCGGCCGGCGGCTGCATGTTCACGACCTCCGCCCCGCCGGGGTAGCCCAGCGGCCCGGTCCCGCGCACGAACAGCACGCACCCCTCGTCGACGCCGAGGTCGGGGTCGTCGATGCGCCGGTGGTAGTCCTCCGGCCCGTCGAAGACGATCGCCCGGCCCTC
The DNA here is from genome assembly GCF_900101335.1 of Quadrisphaera sp. DSM 44207. Classification (NCBI taxonomy): domain Bacteria; kingdom Bacillati; phylum Actinomycetota; class Actinomycetes; order Kineosporiales; family Kineosporiaceae; genus Quadrisphaera; species Quadrisphaera sp. DSM 44207. Next base: position 57,961 of record NZ_FNKA01000004.1, read on the forward strand.
GAAGCAGTCCGGGTGCTCGGGGTCGGAGAGGTACCGCGCCCGGAACTCGGCCGAGATCACGCTCCTCTTCATGATCGCGCTGTCGAAGAGGTTGCCGCGCAGGACGAGGAAGCCGGCCTCGCCCTTGAGGGGGTCCTCGACCGGGCGGATCACCGCGCGGTCGGTGGACGGCGTGTCCCGGCAGTTCTCCCCGATCGTGCGGCCGGTGACCGTGAGGGCGTCCTCGTGCAGCAGCCCGGAGCGCAGGAGCTCGTGCACGACCGCGGGCACGCCCCCGGCGCGGTGGTACTCCTCCCCCAGGTACTCCCCCGCCGGCTGCAGGTTCACCAGCAGCGGCACGTCCAGGCCGATCGTCTGCCAGTCCTGGATCTCGAGGGGCACCCCGACGTGCCGCGCGATCGCCCCGAGGTGGACGGGCGCGTTGGTGGACCCGCCGATGGCGGAGTTGACGACGATCGCGTTCTCGAACGCCTCCCGCGTGAGGACGTCGGAGGGCTTGAGGTCCTCGTGGACCATCTCCACGATGCGCCGTCCGGTCAGGTACGCCGCCTTCGCGCGGTCGCGGTGCACCGCGGGGATCGCCGCCGACCCGGGCAGGCTCATCCCGAGGGCCTCCGCGAGGGAGTTCATCGTCGAGGCGGTGCCCATGGTGTTGCAGTGGCCCGGCGAGGGCGCCGAGGAGGCGACGAGGTCGACGAACCCGGCCTCGTCGATCTCCCCCGCGGCGAGCATCTCGCGGGCGCGCCAGATGATCGTCCCCGACCCGGTGCGCACGCCCTGGTACCAGCCGTTGAGCATCGGGCCGCCCGAGAGCACGATCGCCGGCAGGTCGACGGTGGCGGCGGCCATGAGGCACGCGGGCGTCGTCTTGTCGCAGCCGGTGGTGAGCACGACGCCGTCGAGGGGGTAGCCGTGGAGGACCTCGACGAGCCCGAGGTAGGCGAGGTTGCGGTCCAGGGCGGCCGTGGGGCGCCGCCCCGTCTCCTGGATCGGGTGGACCGGGAACTCGAACGCCAGGCCGCCGGCGTCGCGGATCCCCTCGCGCACCCGCTCGGCGAGGACGAGGTGGTGGCGGTTGCAGGGCGCGAGGTCGGAGCCGGTCTGCGCGATGCCGATGACCGGCCGGCCCGACTGCAGCTCCTGGCGCGTGATGCCCCAGTTCATGTACCGCTCGATGTACAGGGCCGTCATGCCGGGGTCCGCGGGGTCGTCGAACCACTGCTGGCTGCGCAGCGGGCGCCCCGCGGCGCCGTCCTCGGCGTGCTCCTGGGTGTGCACGGGAGACCTCTCTGGAAGTGCGGGTCAGGGAGTGCGGGTCATGGGGTGCGGGCGCCGGGTGCGCCGGCGCCCGCCCGGGCGACCAGGTAGTCGGCGAGGGCGCCCACGCCGAAGTCCCACGGCGGCAGGCCCTCGGTGGGCGCGACCTCGTTGCTCAGCGCCCCGAGGCGGGGGCTGCTGATGGTGACCCGGTCGCCGGTCCGGTGGGTGAAGCCCATCCCGGGTGCGCCGCGGTCCTGGATCGGGGCGAACAGCGTGCCGGTGTAGAGCGCGAAGCCGTCCGGGTACTGGTGGTGAGGGCCGAAGGCGGCCGCCACGAGGCGCTCGAAGGAGCGGCTCAGCCTGCTCACGTCGTTGGCGCCCTCGAGCAGGTAGCCGTCGTCCGCGCCCTCGACCCGCAGGGTGATCCGCTCGGCGCGCACGGCGTCCAGCCCGAACCCGTCGGAGCCGTCGGAGCCGTCTGAGCCGTCTGAGCCGTCTGAGCCGTCGGTGAAGAGGCGCACGAACGGGCCGAGCGCGCTGGAGGCCGTGTTGTCCTTCGCCATGCCGAGCAGCAGGGCGCTGCGCCCCTCCACGTCGCGCAGGTTCACGTCGTTGCCGAGGGTGGCGCCGCGCGGGCGGCCCGCGGAGTCCACCACGAGCACCAGCTCCGGCTCGGGGTTGTTCCACGACGAGAACGCCGGCACGCCGACCTGCGCGCCCCAGCCGACCGAGGACAGCACGGGCGCCTTCGTGAACACCTCCGGGTCCGGGCCGAGACCGACCTCCAGGTACGGCGACCACAGCCCCTGCCCGAGCAGCGCCTCCTTGAGGGCGGCGGCCTCGGCCGAGCCGGGCTCCACGGTCCCGGCGCTGGTCCCGAGCGCCTCCTGGACGACGGCGCGCACCTGCGCGGCCCGGGCGGGGTCGCCCGCGCACCGCTCCTCGATCACCCGCTCGACCATGCTGTCGGCGAAGGTGACGCCGCAGGCCTTCACGACCTGCAGGTCGACCGGGGCGAGCAGGTGCGGGCGCTCGCGCGTGCGGGCCAGCGACCCCTCGAGCAGGTCCTCCAGGCGCCAGCGCCGCCCGGCCGGCGCCGCCGCGACGCGCGCGGGCGCGTCGTCCGCCTCCAGCAGCGCGGAGACCGTCGGCGCGACGTCGAAGAGGTCGACGACCTCGTCGCCGCGGACGGCGACCGGCCGCGGGCCGCCCGTCTCGACGTCCCAGACCCGGCCGACGAGGACGGCGCGCTCGGCGTCGACCGGCAGGACGTCCTCCAGGGCCGTCACCGCGAGCCCCGCGGGCCCTGGCCGGGCTCGACCCACGCGCCGTCCACGCGCCGGCGCACCCCCCACGGGTTCGCCTCCTGCAGCGGCGGCGGCAGCCGGTCGTCGGGGAAGCCCTGGTAGGCCACCGGCCGCAGCCACCGCCGCACGGCCGCGGTGCCCACGGACGTCGCCCCGGGCGTCGTCGTGGCCGGGTAGGGGCCGCCGTGCTGCTGCGCGTGGGTGACGCTCACGCCGGTCGGCCAGCCGTTCCACACCACGCGCCCGCAGCGCTCCTGCAGCACCCGCACCAGCGCGTCGGGGGACTCGCCGGGCTCGGCGTGCACGGTGGTGGTCAGCTGCCCCTCGACGAGGGCGGCGACCCGCAGCAGCTCGGCCTCGCCGGCGTAGCGGACCACGACGCTGGCCGGCCCGAACACCTCCTGCGCCAGCACCTCGGGACGGCGCAGCACGGCCTGCGCCGTCGTGGTGAGCACGGTGGGGCCCGGGGCCTGCCCGCCGCCGCCGGCGACGAGGACGTCGACGCCCTCGGCACCGGCCAGCTCGGCCAGCCCGCCGGCGAAGCCCTCGGCGATGCGGTCGGTGAGCATCGGGGTCGGCTCCACCTGCGCGAGGGCCTCGCGCAGCGCCGCCAGGTCGTCCCCGCCGTCCGCACCGCCCCCGCCGTCCCCGTTGTCCGCGGCGTCCCCGCCGCCCTGCGGCACGAACAGGAGCCCGGGCTTGGTGCAGAACTGGCCCGCCCCGAGGGTGAAGGACCCGGCGTACCCGGTGAGGACCTCGTCGCGGCGCGCCGCCCAGGCCCGCTCGGTGACGAGGACCGGGTTGACGCTGCCCAGCTCGCCGTAGAAGGGGATCGGCACCTCGCGGCGGGTGGCCCGCTCCAGCAGCAGCCGGCCCACGCGCGTGGAGCCGGTGAACCCGACCGCCCGCACGAGGGGGTGGTCCACGAGCGCCTCGCCCGCCTCCCGGCCGGTCACGGCGGCGAAGAGCCCCGCGGGGGCGCCCGCACCGGCCAGGGCCGCCACGACGAGCTCCGCGGTCCGGACGCCGAGGCGCTCGTGGGCCTCGTGGACCTTGTGGACGACGGCGCACCCGGCCGCCAGGGCCGACGCGCTGTCCCCGCCCACGACGCTGAAGGCGAAGGGGAAGTTGGAGGCGCCGAAGACCCCGACCACCCCCAGCGGCACGGCGACGCGGCGCAGGTCGGGCCGCGGGCCCGTGCCCCAGGTCTCGTCCGCGTGGTCGATCGTGGCGTCCAGGTGCTCGCCGCGCACGACCTCGCGGGTGAGCAGGCGCAGCTGGAACGTCGTGCGCACCACCTCCCGCCGCAGCTGCGCCTCGGCGAGGTGCGTCTCGGTGCGGGCCAGGGCGACCAGCTCGTCGGCGTGCTCGTCGAGGACGCCGGCCACGGCCTCCAGCCAGGAGGCCCGGCGGCGCAGGTCGACCCCGGCGGACTCCTCGCCCGCCGCGGCGGCCGCGCGCACGAGCCGGTCGAGCTCCTCGACGCCGGTCGGCGCCGGCGCGCCGCCCCCGGTCGTCCCGGTCGTCCCGGTCGTCCCGGTCGTCCCGGTCGTCCCGGTCACCTGGGTCGTCTGGGTCGTCTGGGTCATGTCGGTCCTCCTGCGGACGGCGCGGCAGTGGTGGGCGGCGTCCCGGCGCCGGGGGTGGCCGGGTCCGGCAGCGGGTCGGGCAGCGGGAGACCGAGCTGGCGGGCGAGCTGCTCGAGCTGCTCGACGGTGGAGCGGGCCAGGGCCACGGCCGCGACCCGGGCGTGGGCCCGCGCGGCCTCGACGTCGCCCGGGGCGTGGACGACGGCACCCGCGCGCCCGGAGGAGCGCACCGCCTCCTGCAGCTGCGCCACCCGCCGCTCGGTGTGCTCGCGGCCGGTGAAGGCCGCGGTGTCGACCGCGACGAGCAGGTGGCCGGTGTCCATCCTCGAGGCCGGGTCGGTCCAGATGTCCACGGTCTGGGCGGCGAACGTCGCCTCGGTCAGGGACGCCGCGAGCGCCTCGAGGACGACGGCCAGCGCGGAGCCCTTGTGCCCCCCGAAGGGCACCAGGGCGCCGGCCGCGGCCTGGGCCGGGTCCGTGGTCGGGCGGCCCTGCGGGTCCACGGCCCAGCCGGCGGGGATCGGCGCGCCCTCGTCGCGCGCGGCCACCACCTTGCCGTAGGCCCCGGCGCTGGTGGCCATGTCCGCGGTCAGCGGGACGTCGCCGGCGCTGGGGATCCCCACGGTGAGCGGGTTGGTGCCGAGCACCTTCGCGGCGCCGCCGTACGGGGCCACGGTCGGGCCGGTCGTCGAGGTGAGGACGCCGATGACGCCCTCGGCCGCCAGCTGGTCGGTCCAGAACGCGCCCGCCCCGTAGTGGGTGCTGCGCTGCACCGCGACGACCGCCGCGCCGGAGGAGCGCGCCAGCTGCAGCGCCCGCCGCACCGCGGCGGCGACGGCGACCTGCCCCAGGCCGCCGTCGGCGTCGAGGACGGCGGTGCAGCCGACCTCGCGCACCCACCGCAGCCGCGGGCGCGCGGTGATGCCGCCGGCGCGCAGGGCCGCCGCGTACAGCGGCAGCCGCAGCACCCCGTGGGAGTGCACCCCGCGCCGGTCGGCCTCGACCAGCGACGTGCTGGTGAGCTTCGCGTCCTCCTCGGGCACGCCGAGGACCTGCAGCGCCGCGGACCCGAAGTCCACGAGCGCGTGCGGTGCGAACCGCGGCCCCTCCGACACGGCCACCCCTCCTGGTGGGAGTCGCCGGGACGGTACGCACGGTGCCCGGCGCGTGGCAAGGCTCCCGGCACGCGCGGTGAGGCTCCCGGCGCCCGCGGCGAGGCTCCCGGCGCCCGCGTCGGTCTTGACCGGCGCGACCGCGCCGGGAGTAGCGTGCTGACACGCGCCGCGGACCAGCGCGGACGCGGTCGAGGGGGATCGCATGACCGAGCTCGAGTTCCCCGGCGGGGGTCCGTCGTCCGGGTCGGCGGCGGCCCGGTTCCCGAGCAGGCACCTGGCTCCGCCGGTGGTGCGCGACCTGCCGCCGGCGCCGCGCAGCATCTGGCCGATCATCGGGCCCGGCGTCGTCGCCGCCGGCGTCGGGCTGGCGAGCGGGGAGTTCATCCTCTACCCCTACATCGCCTCCCAGGTGGGCCTGGTCTTCGTCTGGGCCGCCTTCGTGGGGCTGATCACCCAGTTCTTCATCAACATGGAGATCGAGCGGTACACCCTGGCCACCGGGGAGACCGCGCTGACCGGGTTCAGCCGCTTCTGGCGGCACTGGGGCCTGGTCTTCGCCCTGATGGCGTACTTCGCCAACCTCTGGCCCGGGTGGGCGACCAGCTCGGCGACCCTGGTCACCTACCTCGTCGGCGGCGAGGTGACGCCCATCGCGATCGGGATGCTGCTGTCCATCGGCGTCATCCTCACCCTCGCGCCCGTGGTGTACGTGGCGCTGGAGCGGATCGAGATGGGCAAGGTCGTCGCGGTGCTCCTGCTGCTGGTCATCGGCCTGACCACCGCCATCGACGCGCAGGCGTGGGGCGACGTCCCGCAGATCGTCACGAACGCCGCGATCCCCTCCGAGCAGCTCGGGTTCGCGCTCCTCATGGGCGCGCTCGCCTTCGCCGGAGCCGGCGGCGGGCAGAACCTGTGCCAGAGCAACTGGATCCGCGACAAGGGCTTCGGCATGGGCACCTACGTGCCGCGCATCGTCAGCCCGGTCACCGGCGAGCCGGAGGCGGCGCCGTCCACCGGCTACGTCTTCGAGCCCACCCAGCGCAACCTGGCCCAGTGGCGGCAGTGGTGGAAGATGGCGAACGTCGAGCAGCTCGTCACGTTCGTGGCCATCACGTTCCTGACCATCCTCTTCACCTCCCTCCTGGCCTACGCCACGGTGTTCGGGCGGCCGGGCCTGGCCAGCGACATCACCTTCATCCAGGCCGAGGGCGAGGCGCTGTCGGCCGCCGTGGGCGGCTGGTTCGGCACGCTGTTCTGGGTGGTCGGCGCCTTCTCCCTCTACGCCGCCGCCGTCGGGATCGTGGACTACACCAGCCGCCTGGGGGCCGACGTCCTCAAGGTCGGGTACCTGCGCCGCGCCACCGAGAGCAAGATCTACTTCGTCCTCGTCTGGGGCCTGGTGCTCTTCGGCTGCGTGATCCTCCTCGTGGGCGTGACCCAGCCGATCGTGCTGCTGGTCATCTCGGCCGTCGTCGGCGGCTTCATGATGTTCATCTACTCCGGCCTGCTGGCGGTGCTGAACCGCAGGGTGCTGCCGGAGGCGATCCGCCCCGGCGCCCTGCGGGTCGGCGCGCTGGTGTGGGCGGTGCTGCTCTTCGGCGTCCTGTCGGCGCTGACCTTCGACCAGCAGATCCGCAACCTCCTCGGCGCGGAGTGAGCCGCCGGTGACGACGCCGGCCAGCCCGCCCACCGCGCCGCCCACCCCGCCGCGGGTGGTCACCGCCGGGGAGACCCTCGCGCTCCTCGCGCCCTCCGGCCCCGGGCGGCTGCGGCACGCGCGCGACCTGGCGCTGTCGATCGGGGGCGCGGAGTCGAACGTGGCGATCGGCCTGGCCCGCCTCGGGGTGCCGGTCTCCTGGGTCAGCGCGCTGGGCGAGGACGAGCTCGGCGAGCTGGTCCTGGCCCGCGTGCGCGCCGAGGGCGTCGACACGTCCGCGGTGCGCCGCGTGCCGGGCCGGCCCACCGGCCTGTACCTGCGCGAGCAGGTGCTCGGCGGGGTGCGGGTGCACTACTACCGGGCGGGCTCCGCGGCGTCCACCCTCGCCCCCGGGGCGCTGCCGCCGGCGGTCCTGGACGGCGCCGCCCTCCTGCACCTGACCGGCGTCACACCCGCGCTGTCGGACAGCTGCGCCGAGTTCGTCCTGGACGCGGCGCGCAGCGCGCGCGAGCGCGGGGCGGCCGTCAGCTACGACGTCAACTTCCGCGGCAAGCTGTGGTCGGCGTCGGCCGCGCGGGCCTTCACCGAGCGCGTGCTGCCCCTGGTCGACGTCCTCTTCGTCGGGGACGACGAGGCGCAGGCGCTGTGGGGGTGGACGGGCGAGGAGCCGCTGGAGCGGCTGGCCGGCACCGGCCCGCGCGAGGTGGTGCTCAAGCGCGGCGCGCGGGGCAGCGCCGCGCTCGTGGACGGCGAGCGGCTGGAGGAGCCGGCCCTGCCCGTCCCCGTGCTCGACCCGATCGGGGCGGGCGACGCGTTCGCCGCCGGCTACCTCGCGGCGTGCCTGGAGGGGCGCCCGCCCGCCGAGCGCCTGGCCACGGGCAACGCCGTGGGCGCCTGCTGCGTGCGCAGCAGCGGCGACTACGAGGGCCTGCCCGGCCGCGAGGAGCTGCGGGCCCTGCTGGAGGGGACGACCGTCCTCGGGAGGTGAGGAGCGCATGAGCACCGGCACGAGCACCGGCACGAGCACCGGCCAGCCGGAGATCACCGGCGTCCACGTCGCGAACGTGACCCCGTTCCGCGACGACGCCGACTCCTCCGTGGACGTCGAGGCGTACCTGGGCCACGTGCGCTGGCTGGCCGCCGCCGGCGTCGCGGGCGTCATCCCGTTCGGGACCAACGGGGAGGGCCCCTCGGTGGCGGTGCGCGAGAAGCGCGCCGTCCTCGACGCGCTCCTCGCGGAGGCGCCGGCGGGCCCCGCGGGAGCGCTGCAGGTCATCCCCGCCGTGACCGAGGCCAACCTGACCGACGCGCTGGACCTGCTGCGGCACCTGGAGGACCTGCCCGTCACCGCGGTGCTGGTGCTGCCGCCGTACTACTTCCCCGCCGAGGCGGCGGGGCTGCGCGCCTTCTACGAGCGCGTGCTGGCCGCCACGCGGCACCGCGTGATCGTGTACCACATCCCCAAGTACGCCGTGCCCGTCCCGCACGAGCTGGTCACCGACCTGCCGGTGTGGGGCGTGAAGGACTCCGGCGGCGAGCCGGGCTACGCCGAGGCCGTGCGCGCCGGCGGCCGCGGGGTGCTCCTGGGCACCGAGGACGACCTGCCGCGCCGGCTGCTGACCGCGCAGGGCTCGATCTCCGCGCTCGCCAACATCGTCCCCGAGCAGGTCCTCGCCCTCTACGGGCACGTCCACCGCGGGGAGGCGGAGGAGGCGCAGCGGCTGTCAGCGCACCTGCAGCAGGTGCGGGCGATGACGAAGGAGCACACCTCCGCCGCCGTCCTCAAGGCCGTGGCCCAGGCCCGGCACGGCGTGCCCCTGGGCACGGTGCGCCCGCCGCTGGTGCCCCTGCCGGCCGGCTACGACGCCGCCGCGGCCGCGGCGCGCGCCACCGCGGTGCCCGGCGCGCCCGCGCCGGGCCCGGCCGACGGCGGAGGGGGCGCCCGTGCGGGTGCTGGTCACTGACGCGGAGTACGAGCCGCTGGACCTGGAGGCCGCCGTGCTCGCCGAGGGCGGGCACGAGCTGGTCGTGGCGCACTGCCGCACGGCGGCCGAGGTCGCGCAGGCGGCCCGGGGCGCGGACGCCCTGCTCGTGCAGTACGCGCCGGTGACCGAGGAGGTCTTCGCCGCCGCGCCGTCGGTGCGGCTGGTCAGCCGCTACGGCGTCGGCGTCGACGGCGTCGACCTGGACGCCGCCCGCCGGCACGGGGTGTGGGTCGCGAACGTGCCGGACTACGGCGTCGCCGAGGTCGCGCTGCACGCGGTGGCGATGCTGCTGGCGCTGCTGCGCGACCTGCCCGGCCGCGACCGCGCCGTGCGCGAGCACCGGTGGCACTACGCCGCCGGCGCGCCGCTGCACCGGCCGAGCACGAGGGTCCTGGGCGTGGTGGGGCTGGGCCGGATCGGGCGGCTGGCCGCCGAGCGGGCCGCGCCGTGGTTCGGCGCCTGCGTCGGCCACGACCCCGCCCTGCCGGACGACGCGTGGCCGCCGTCCGTGGAGCGGGCCGGGCTGGAGGAGGTCTTCGCCCGCGCCTACGCCGTCACGCTGCACCTGCCCCTGACGGCGCGGACCCAGGGGCTGGTCGGCGACGCCCTGCTGGCCCGCCTGCCCGTCGGCAGCCACCTGGTGAACACCTCCCGCGGCGGCCTGGTCGACCTCGACGCCGTCCTGCGGGCCCTGGAGTCGGGACGGCTCGCCGGCGTCGCCCTCGACGTCCTGCCCAGCGAGCCGCCGGACTGGGACCACCCGCTCGTCGGGCACCCGCGCGCGCTGATCACCCCGCACGCGGCCTGGTACTCGCAGGAGTCCGAGGCCGAGCTGCGGCGCAAGGCCGCCCGCAACGTGCTGGAGTGGGCGCGCACCGGCGAGCCCCTCCACCCGGTGGTGCGCGGGCGCTCCTGAGGGCGTGCGCGGCGGCAGCGCAGGGGAGTCGCCTACAGCCGGTCGACCGAGAGCACCCGCACCACGGCGGTGCCGGCCTCGTCCGACGCCGCGAGGTCGACCTCGGCGCTGATGCCCCAGTCGTGGTCGCCCGCCGGGTCGTCGAAGACCTGCCGCACGCGCCAGCGCTCGCGCTCCTCCTCCACGAGCAGCAGCGACGGCCCGCGCGCGTCCGGGCCCGTGCCGAGGTCGGCGTGCTCGGCGGAGTAGCCGGCCATCGCCTCCGCCCAGCGCTGCGCGTCCCAGCCGGCCTCGGCGTCGAGCTCGCCGAGGTCGGCCCAGCGGCGGCGCGCGGCGAGCTCGACGCGGCGGAAGAGGGCGTTGCGCACCAGCACCCGGAAGGCGCGGCGGTTGGCGGTGACGCCGCGCGGCGGCGGGGGCGGTGCGGCCGGTGAGCCGGCGTCCTCGGGGTGGGTCAGGGCCTCCCACTCGTCGAGGAGGCTGGAGTCGGTCTGGCGCACGGTCTCCCCGAGCCACTCCAGGACGTCGGTCAGCTCCTCGGTGCGCTGGGCCTCGGGCACGGTCTGGCGCAGCGCGCGGTAGGCGTCGGAGAGGTAGCGCAGCACCAGGCCCTCGGAGCGGGCGAGGCCGTAGCGGCGCACGAGGTCGCCGAAGCCCATGGCCTGCTCCCACATGTCCCGCACCACCGACTTCGGCGAGAGCATCTCCGGTGCCAGCCACGGGTGGGTCTGGCGGTAGGTCTCGAACGCGGCCTCGAGGAGCTCGGCCAGCGGCCGGGGCCAGGTGACCTCCTCGAGCAGCTCCATCCGCTCGTCGTACTCGACGCCCTCGGCCTTCATCGCCGCGACGGCCTCGCCGCGGGCGGCGTGCGCTTGCGCCAGCAGCACCGGGCGGGGGTCGTCCAGGGTCGCCTCGACGACGGACAGGACGTCGAGGGCGTGCGTCGGGGAGTCCGGGTCGAGCAGGTCCAGGGCGGCGAGCGCGAACGTCGACAGCGGCTGGTTGAGCGCGAAGTCGGCCTGCAGGTCGACCGTCAGGCGCACGATCCGCCCGGTCTCGTCCGGCTCCGCGAGGCGCTCGACGACGCCGGCGGCGAGCAGGTCGCGGTAGATGGCGATGGCCCGCTTGACCAGGCGCACCTGCGCGGGCCGCTCCTCGTGGTTGTCCAGCAGCAGGTGCTTCAGGTGCAGGTAGGCGTCGCCGGGGCGGGCGATGACGTTGAGCACCATCGCGTGCGTGATCCGCATGCGGCTGACCAGCGGCTCCGGCGGGGCGGCGACGAGCCGCTCGAAGGTGTTCTGGTCCCAGCTGACCGTGCCCTCTGGCGGCTTCTTGCGCACCACCCTGCGCCGCTTCTTGGGGTCCTCCCCCGCCTTCGCCAGGGCGCGGGCGTTCTCGATCGCGTGCTCGGGCGCCTGGACGACGACGGTGCCGGCGGTGTCGAACCCGGCGCGGCCGGCGCGCCCGGCGACCTGGTGGAACTCGCGGGCGGAGAGCAGGCGGGTGCGCCGTCCGTCGTACTTGCTCAGCGAGGTCATCAGCACGGTGCGGATCGGCACGTTGATGCCGACGCCGAGGGTGTCGGTGCCGCAGATGACGCGCAGCAGGCCGGCCTGGGCGAGGGTCTCCACCAGGCGGCGGTACTTGGGCAGCATGCCCGCGTGGTGCACGCCGATGCCGGCGCGCACGAGCTTGGAGAGCACGCGGCCGAAGCCGGCGGCGAAGCGGAAGTCGCCGATGGTCGCGGCGATGGCGTCCCTGGTGGCCCGGTCGGCGACCGGCGTGCTCAGCAGCGCCTGCGCGCGCTCCAGGGCCAGCGCCTGCGTCGGGTGGACGACGTAGACCGGCGCCTCCCTCGCCTCCAGCAGCTCGTCGATCGTCTCGTGCACCGGCGTCGTCGCCCACCGGTGGTGCAAGGGCACGGGCCGCTCCACCGACGTCACGAGCGCCGTGGGCCTCCCCGTGCGGCGGGTGAGGTCCTCCCGAAAGCGCGTGACGTCCCCGAGCGTGGCGGACATGAGGAGGAACTGCGCCTGCGGCAGCTCCAGCAGCGGCACCTGCCACGCCCAGCCGCGGTCGCGGTCGGCGTAGTAGTGGAACTCGTCCATCACGACCTGGCGGAGGTCGCAGCCCGCGCCCTCGCGCAGCGCCCGGTTGGCGAGGACCTCCGCGGTGCAGCAGACGATCGGCGCGTCGGCGTTCACGCTCGCGTCGCCGGTGACCATGCCGACGGTGGCGGCGCCGAAGACCTCGACGAGGGCGAAGAACTTCTCCGAGACCAGGGCCTTCAGGGGCGCGGTGTAGACGGTGCGCTCCCCGCGGGCGAGGGCCGCGAAGTGCGCGCCCGTGGCCACCAGCGACTTGCCCGACCCGGTGGGCGTGGCGAGGACGACGTTGGCGCCCGTGACGACCTCGATGAGGGCCTCGGCCTGCGCGGGGTACAGCTCCAGGCCCCGCTGGCCCGCCCACGCGGAGAAGGCGTCGAAGAGGGCGTCGGGGTCCGCGCCGGCGCCGTCCGGGCTGCCGGTCGGGCTGCCGGTCGGGTTGCCGGTCGGGGGGGCGGCGGGCGGCAGCAGGCTGGTCAGGACGCTCATGAGGCCTCCCATCCTCCCCCGCTGCGACCGTGGGCGTGCACGTCCGGCGCGCCCGACCCGCCTTTCGTCGGAGGCGGCCCGCGACGCCCGGGCGATCCGCGGGCGCCCCGCACCCGAGCACGCTGGACCGCGTGATCGAGATCCGGGACCTGACCAAGCGCTACGCCCGCGCGACCGCCGTCGACCGCGCGTCCTTCTCGTGCCGTCCGGGCACGATCACGGGCTTCCTCGGCCCCAACGGGGCGGGCAAGTCCACGACCCTGCGCATGCTCACCGGGCTGACGCCGCCCACCTCGGGCACCGCCACCGTGGACGGCGTCCCCTACCGGGACCTGCCGAGCCCGGGCCGGGTCGTCGGCGTCCTGCTCGACGCCGCCGCCCAGCACCCCGGCCGCACGGGGCGGGAGTCGCTGCGCCTGAGCGCCGCGGTGCTCGGCGTCCCGGTCCGCTGCGCCGACGCCTCGCTCGAGCGCGTCGGGCTCGCGGGCGCGGCCGGCCAGCGCGTGGGCCGCTACTCCCTCGGCATGCGCCAGCGCCTGGGGATCGCGCAGGCGCTGCTCGGGGACCCGGCCGTGCTGGTGCTCGACGAGCCGGCCAACGGGCTCGACCCGGAGGGCATCCGCTGGATGCGCCGCCTGCTGCGCGAGTTCGCCGACGGCGGCGGCACGGTGCTCCTGTCCAGCCACCTGCTGCGCGAGGTCCAGGCCACCGCCGACCGGCTCGTCGTCATCGGCTCGGGGCGGATCGCCGCCGAGGGCGACCTGGCGGCCCTGCTCGGGCGCGGCGGCGTCCTCGTCCGCGGCACCGACCCGGACGCGCTGCTCGCCGCGCTGCGCGCCGCCGGCCTGCCGGTCTCCTCCACCGGCGGCGGGGAGCTGCGGGTGGACGCGGACGCCGAGTCCGTCGGCCGGGCGGCCGCCGCGGCCGGCGTCGTCCTGACCGGCCTGCGCCCGGCCGAGGACGACGCCCTCGAGGAGTTCTTCCTCGCCCTCACCGCCGGCGAGCGCGCCGCGTGACCCCGTGGTGACCCCGCCGTGACCCCGTCCCCACCCCGTCTCCTCCCGGAAGGACCTGCCATGACCAGTCCCGCGACGTCCCCGGCCGCACCGCCGAGCCGCACCCGCGCGACGGCCCCGGCGACGGCCCGCCCGTCCCTGGCCGTCCTCACCGGCGTCGAGCTGCGCAAGACCGTCGACACCCGCGCCGGGCGCTGGCTGCTCGCCGTCATCGCGCTGCTGGCCGCGGCGGCGCTCGGCTTCCTGGTCCTCCGGGACGTGGGGGGGCCGGTGGAGTACGGGACGTTCGCCGGCGTCGCGCTCTTCCCCGTGCAGCAGCTGCTGCCCGTCCTCGGCGTCCTCGCGATGACGAGCGAGTGGACCCAGCGCACGGCGCTGACCACCTTCACCCTCGTGCCCCAGCGCGGGCGCGTGGTGGCCGCCAAGCTCGCCGCCGCGCTCGTGCTCACCCTCGCCGTCGTGGGGCTCGTCGCCGCGGCGTCCGCGCTCGCCGTCCTGGCCGCCGCCGCGACGACGGGCGGGGACGCGGTGTGGGGGGAGGTCGCGCGCCTGCTCGGCGGCGCCGCCGCCGGCTCGGTGCTCATGATGCTCATGGGCGCCGCGTTCGGGGCGCTGCTGCAGCAGAGCGCTCTGGCCCTCGTGGCCTGGTTCGTGGCGCCGGCCCTGTGGACCGCCGCGTCCACCGCGCTCTGGGCGCAGGGCGCGCGCTGGCTGGACCCGCTGGGCGCGCTCGGCAGCGTCTCCGAGCTCGACCTCTCCGGCGCCGTCGGGCCGACGCTGGTGGCCCTGGCCGCCTGGGTCGTCCTGCCGCTGGCGGCGGGCACCGCCCGCACGCTGCGCCGGGAGGTGAGCTGACCTGCGTGAGCGCTCCCCGCACCGCGCGACTTCCGTAGGGTCGCCCCCATGACGCCCGTGTCCGTCCTGGCCGCCGCCGACCCGTCGGGGGCTCCCGTCGACGGGGTGGCCGGGTGGGCCGTGGACCTCATGGAGCGCCTCGGCGGGCCCGGCGCCGGGCTCGCGATCGCGCTGGAGAACCTCTTCCCGCCCCTGCCCAGCGAGGTGATCCTCCCCCTCGCCGGCTTCACCGCCAGCCGCGGCACCTTCACCGTCGGCGGGGCGCTGTTCTGGACGACGCTCGGCTCCGTCGTCGGGGCGCTGGCCCTCTACGCCGTCGGCGCGGCGTTCGGGCTCCGCCGCACCCGCGCGATCGCGATGCGGATGCCGCTGGTGAAGGTCGAGGACGTCGACCGCACCGAGGCCTGGTTCCACCGGCACGGCGCCAAGGCCGTCTTCTTCGGCCGGATGATCCCGATCTTCCGCAGCTTCATCTCGATCCCCGCGGGCGTCGAGCGGATGCCGCTGCTGAAGTTCGTCGCGCTGACGACCGCGGGGTCGCTGATCTGGAACTCCGTCTTCGTCACGGCCGGCTACGTGCTCGGGGAGAACTGGCACCGCGTCGAGGGGTACGCGGGCACGTTCCAGCGCGTCGTGATCGTCGTCGTCGTGCTCGCGGTGGCGTGGTTCGTCGTCGACCGCGTGCGCGCCGTCCGGGTGCGGCGCCGCTCGGACGGCGCGTGATCATGGCCGGGGTGCAGGTCCGTCACCCGACGAGCTGCACCTCGCCCATGATCACCGCGGGGGTGCGCCCGGTGCCAGGCGCTGCAGCGCTGCCGTGGTGAGCAGGAGGAACGCCTGGGCCTCCACCGACCTGCCCGGCCGGTGGGAGCGCGGTGCCCCGCACACGGGGGTGAGCAGGCCGCCGGCGTCCGCGTGGCGTCCAGCTCGTGAGGTCCGCGCGCCATGACGCCCAGCCCGCGTCGATCACGAGGTCGTCGCTCCGACACGCCGGTCGGCGCCGCACCAACCTCATGATCGACGCGCAGGAGGGGTCAGCAGGCGCAGGACTTCGCGGCGTCGTTCAACGGCACGGAGCGCTCGATCACCCGGCCGTCCGCGGCCAGGATCGTCACGAGCTCGACGCCGTCCACGACGCCCTCGCTGACCAGCTGCACCGGCACGTCGATGCTCACGCCGACGAGGATGCCAGTCGTGCGGCTGCTCGGGCACGAACAGGCGGCTGCTCGGGCACGAACAGGCGGCTGCTCGGGCACGAACAGGCGGCTGCTCGGGCACGAACAGGCAGAACGGGTGCCCGGCGGGGTCGAGGCAGACGCGGACGTCGTCCTGCGGCTGGTGCTCGGCCAGCACCGCACCCGCGCGCACCGCGTGCTCGACGGCCGCCTCGAGGTCGTCGACGGCGAGGTCGAGGTGCAGCATCATCTGCTGGTCACCCGGGCCGGCGGGCCAGGTCGGACGCGCGTACGCGGGCTCGGTCTGGAACGACAGCCCCGTGCCGCCGCCCGGAGGAGTGAGCACGACCCACTCCGGCTCGTCCTGCGCCGCCTCCCAGCCGAGCAGGCGGCGGTAGAACGCCGCGAGGTCGCGAGCGTCGGGCGCGTCCAGCACGACGCCGGAGAGCACCATCCTCGGCTCCTGCACTCCGCCACCCTCCTCCTCGCGCGCGGTCGCACGCGCGGTGCGGCCACCGTGCCGCGCTCAGCGCGACGGCGCGAGGGGACCGACGTAGGCCCACCGACCGGCCTCGCGCACGAAGCGGCTGCGCTCGGCGACGACCCCCGACCGACCGCGCAGCGAGGAGCGCGCGCGGAACTCGACGACGCCCTCGGCGTCGAGGAACCCGCCGCCGCTCGTGCCACCACCTCCAGGCCCGTCCAGCGCAGGCCGTCCTCGAGGACGACGCGCGGCGGCCTCGTGCTCGGGTGCCAGGTGGCCAGGAGGTAGGGCTCGTCGCGCACGGCGTACGCGCTGTAGCGCGAGCGCATCAGGCGCTCGGCGGTCGGCGCAGCGGCGTCACCGCGGTGGAAGCGGCCGCAGCAGGCGTCGTAGGGCTCACCGAGGCCGCACGGGCACGCCGTGCCCCCGCCGGGCGGCGCAGGAGGCGTCACGGCAGCGCCACGCCGGCCAGGCGCACGCCCCGGGAGGCGGCGAGGCGCTCGGCCTGCTCGGTCAGGGCGGCGCGGACGGCGGCCGAGGGCTCGGCCCACGGCTGCACCTGCACGGTGAGCCGGCCGCCGGACTGGCGCGGGCGCCACGTGCCGGCCACCTCGCCGTCCACGAGCACCGCACCGGGGCGGCCGAGCACGGGCCACAGCGCCGCGGCGCGCGCCGGGCCGTCGACGAGCAGCATGCGGTCGCGGGCCTGGAGGAACAGGTCTTACGGGCCGAGGAGGCGGGTGGTGCTCACGGGCCCGGCGGCGAGGCGGTCGACGTCCTCGGCCAGCACCCAGCGGATCTCGCCCTCGACCTCGACCGCCACGGCGTCGTCCGGCCAGCGGGCCTGCACCTCCTTCACAGGGGCGTCGAGGTGGGCGGCGACGTGCTCGCACGTGGCGGGCCCGAGCAGGCGCAGGTACCCGCGGACGACGTCGCAGCGCGGGTCGGGCCGCTCGGGGCGGGCGGCGGGGTCGAGGTGCGGAATGCGCGCAGGTGCGGCGGATCGAGCAGGGCCGTCAGCCGCGAGGACACCTCGCCCTTGACGGTCGGCTGCGTGACGACGGACCGCATGGTGGCGGCGCTGGTGTCGAGGGCCTCGAGGGGGGTGATGCCGGCGGCCTTCAGCGGCTTGGCCGCGTCGTGGACGCGCTTGCCCGCGTCGGCGTCGGAGAACGGCGCGACGGCGGCGGCCACGGAGGGCAGGTCGGCGCGGCGGTGCAGGTGCGGGGCGCCGCGGACCGTCCACAGCAGCACGAGGTCGTGCTGCTCGAGGCTCGTCGTGTCGAGGCCGCGCCGGGCCGGGGGCGCACCTCCACGGCCGACCCGCGCGACATGTCACCAGACGGGGTTCTGGAGCCGCCAGAACCCCACCTGCTGCCACCTCGCCGGCCGAGCGGCGCCGCTACGGTGGATGCTCGGGGCCTCTAGCTCAACTGGCAGAGCAGCGGACTTTTAATCCGCGGGTTGTGGGTTCGATCCCCACGGGGCCCACAAGACATCGACCTCGACCTGCGACGACGCTTCGTGGCTTCCCTCGAGCATGACGGCGACCTCGAGGTCCCATGACGAGCCGCGCGAGCGGTCGTCCCCGAGCACGTCCTCGCTCGAGGACGCGGTCACGGGCCGGCCAGCACCGCCTCCATCGCCTCGACGAGGCGGCCGGCCCACCGAACCGCGTCCTCGGCGGCCGCTGCGAACATCGCGATCGGGCTGTAGGAGGAGTTCGTCGTCACCGCCAGCAGCCGGCGGAGGTCGTCGGCGCAGCGCGACCGGCACTGGCCACGGAGGCCAGGAGTCGGGGCGCCTCGTCGTGGGCCTCTCCACGGGCACTGACCCCGCCGCCCCTCACCTCACCGGCTCTCCCACCGGGCGCCCGCCCTCGTCTACCGGCTGCGTCCTGGGCCGCCCGGCTGCCGGCTCGCTCAACAGGTGCTTCAGGGCCGGGCCAGCCAGGGTGAGCGCGTCGCTGGACCAGGAGCGCGCCAGCGGGTCACCCGCCGCCACCATGCGAGCCAGTCCTGCGCGGTCGACCACGAGGACCTGCGCGGTGTTGCCGGTGCGGGACCGCACGTGGTCGACGAGCTCGTCGACCACGGCGTCGCGCTGCTCGGTGCTGACCTCCTCGGGCAGGACCAGGGCGAGGTCGACGTCGCTGTCAGCGGTGGGCTGCCCGCGCGCCACCGACCTGAACAGCGCCACCGTGGCTCGCTCTCCCGAGCGGCTGGCGACCAGCTGGCCGACCGCCGCCTGCACCCGGGCCCTGGCGGTCAGCACCTGCTCGACCGGCGCTCACAGGGCGTGCTCGCGCTGCAGCTCGTACAGGCGCGCGTGGGAGGAGTCGTGGGAGGACACCAGACCGATGTGCTGCAGGCGCAGCAGAGCCCTGCGCGTCGAGGACGGGCTCGTGGGTGCCCTCGGGCGGCGGGTCCGCGCTCCGGCGGCCAGCCGGTCGTCCGCCACGAGCATCGCTCCACCTGCAGCCGACGCTCGGTCCGGCGCGGAAGGGGCCCGTGCCGGGCTGGATCGTCCCCATCCGGGCATTCCGGACGTTCCCGGCACCATCCACCCGGACTACGGTCGGTGCGGCGGTGTCGAACTCCACCGATACGACCACAGGACGGATAAATCTAGTCACGGAGAGGGAACGCCCATGGTCTCTCGCAAACGCACAGCACCCCATCAGTCACGGATCGCAGCCGCACGGGGGCGGACCGGCGACCGGGGCGCTTCGACGCTGGACCTCATCCGCGAGGACGTCCGGACGCACCGGGGCAGCAGGGTCTCAGCCGGGGTGCACGCGCTCGCGGTGCACCGGCTCGGAACGGCTCTGCACGGCAGCAGCAGGCCGGCCGCGCGCCTCGCCCGCCCGCTGTACCGGATGGCCCGCGCGCTCGTCGTCAGCGTCTACCACGTCGAGCTGCCGGCCACCGCCCGCATCGGCCGCCGCCTGTTCATGCCCCACCCCCACGGCATCGTCGTCGTGCCCGGGGCGACCCTCGGCGACGACTGCATGATCCGCCACAACGTCACCGTCGGAGCCGGCTCGGACACGCGCGGCGGCACCCCCACGATCGGCGACCGCGTGCAGTTCGGGCCCGGCTCGATCGTGATGGGCGACGTCCACGTCGGAGACGACGTCCTCATCGGCCCGGGAGCCGTCGTCATCCACGACGTCCCCGCGGGCAGCCGGGTGCTCGCGCCGGCCGCGACGGCCCGCCCCGCGAAGAGCCGGCGCGCGGCCTAGGCAGCACCACCGCGCCCGGGCGGGGCCCGGCCGCCGACGGGCCCGGCCGCCGCGGCGTCGCTAGCGTGGCGCGATGGACTCCCCCGCCGTGCTCGCCGACGCCTTCGGCCGCGTCCGCGAGGCCGTCCACGAGGCCGTGGAGGGCCTGGGCCGCGAGGAGCTGGCGCACCGCCCCGGCGGCGGCGCGAACTCCATCGCCTGGCTGGTCTGGCACCTCACCCGCGTCCAGGACGACCACGTCGCCGAGGCCGCCGGCCGCGAGCAGGTGTGGACGGCGCAGGGCTGGGCGCAGCGCTTCGCCCTGCCCTTCGACGACGCCGCGACCGGCTACGGGCAGTCCAGCACCGAGGTCGGCGCGGTGCGGGCCGACGCCGAGGCGCTGCTCGGCTACCACGACGCCGTGCACGAGCAGACCGTGGACGTCCTGCGCTCGACGGGCGAGGCGGACCTCGACCGCGTCGTCGACGACTCCTACGACCCGCCGGTCACCCTCGGCGTCCGGCTCGTCAGCGTGGTCGGCGACGACCTGCAGCACGCCGGCCAGGCCGCCTACGCGCGCGGGCTCTTCGACCGTGGCTGACGGCGCGGCTGACGGCGCGGCTGACGGCGCGGCGGGGCTGCGCGACGTCGCCGTCCCCACCCCGGACGGCGGCACGCCGGGCCTGCGCGGGGTGCTCGGGGTGCCCGCCGGGACCGGCCCGTGGCCGGGGGTCGTCGTCGTCCACGAGGCGTTCGGCGTCGACGACGTGATGCGGCGCCAGGTGGCGCGCGTGGCGAGCGCCGGCTACCTGGCGCTGATGCCGGACCTGTTCACCGCCGGCGGGCCGCGCCGGTGCCTGGTGACCGCGTTCCGCGCCCTGGCCGCCGGGCACGGGCGCGCCGTCACCGACGTCCAGGCCGCCCGCTCGCTGCTGCTGGAGCGCGAGGACTGCACCGGGCGGGTCGGCGTGCTCGGCTTCTGCATGGGCGGCGCCTTCGCGCTCGTGATGGCCTCGCGGGGGTTCGACGCCTCCTCGGTGAACTACGGCGCCCTGCCGCGCGACCTCGACGCCGCCGTGGCGGGCGCGTGCCCGGTCGTGGCCAGCTACGGGGAGCGCGACGCGTTCCTGCGCCGCGCGCCGGCCCGGCTGGAGGCGGCGCTGGAGCGGGCCGGCGTCCCCTGCGACGTCCGCTCGTACCCCACGGCCGGGCACAGCTTCCTCAACGACGCCGAGGTCGGCCCCCGCCCGCTGCGGCCGGTGATGCGCCGCGTGCTGGGCGTGGGGCCGGACCCGGTGGCGGCCGCCGACGCGTGGCGGCGCATCGAGGCCTTCTTCGCCGAGCATCTGCGCGACGAGCCGGCCGGCCCCGACCCGCTCGGCCCCGGCCCGCTCGGCCCGGACCCGCTCAGCTCCGACCCGCTCAGCCCCGGGGAGCCATCGCCGAGATGAGCTCGTAGACCGCGTGCGAGGCCGCCACGCCGGTGATCTGCGCGTGGTCGTAGGCCGGGGCGACCTCGACGACGTCGGCGCCGACCAGGCGCAGGTCGGCGAAGGAGCGCAGCACCTGCAGCAGCTCGCGGCTGGTCAGCCCCCCGGCCTCCGGCGTGCCCGTGCCGGGGGCGAACGCGGGGTCGAGGACGTCGATGTCGAGGGAGACGTAGACCGGCCGGTCGCCCACCCGGGCGCGCACGCGCTCGACGACGCCGCGCCAGCCGATGTCCTCGGTCTCCTCGGCGCCGACGACCTGGAAGCCGAGCACCCCGTCCTCCACCAGGTCCTGGTCGGAGTACAGCGGGCCGCGGATGCCCACGTGCGCGCACGCGCTCGTGTCGAGCAGCCCCTCCTCGCTCGCGCGGCGGAACGGCGTCCCGTGGGTGTAGGGCTCGCCGAAGTAGGTGTCCCACGTGTCCAGGTGGGCGTCGAAGTGGACGACGGCCACCGGGCCGTGCCGCTCGGCCACCGCGCGCAGCAGCGGCAGCGCGATCGTGTGGTCGCCGCCGATGGTCACCAGGCGCCCGCCGCCGCTGGTGAGGTCGAGCGCCGCGGCCTGCACCTCGCGCACGGCCGACGGGATGTCGAAGGGGTTGACGGCGACGTCGGAGGCGTCGACGACCTGCTGGGCGGCGAAGGGCAGCACGCCCTGCACCGGGTTGTACGGGCGCAGCAGGCGCGAGGACTCGCGCACGTGCGAGGGGCCGAAGCGGGCGCCGGGGCGGAAGGAGACGCCGGAGTCGAACGGCACGCCGAGCACCGCGACGTCGAAGCGGTCGACCTGGTCCAGGCGCGGCAGGCGGGCGAAGGTGGCGGGTCCCGCGTAGCGGGGCACGCGGGTGGCGTCGACGGGGCCGGTCGGCTCGGTCAACGGCTCGATCGTCGGCTCGGTCGACGGCTCGGTCACGTCGGGCTCCTCGGTCGGCGGGTGGGCAGCAGCGCCCTGCGACGCAGCGGCCTGCGACGAGGACCGTACGGGCACCCGCCGGTCCCGGCGAGCGCCGTCGCGCCAGGTCGGGACCTACGGCCCGTTTCAGGGCCCTCCTCCCGTGGTTACCTCCCTCGCGCGGCGCTGTCGGCTCCCGGCGGCGCCGTCCGCGACCTCGGAGGTGACCGTGCACCGGCAGACGTCCCTCGCGGCCGACGCCGCCGAGGCCGCCGTGGGCGCGCGGCTGAGGGCGGCGCGGCTCGCGCAGCGCCGCAGCCTCACCGACGTCGCGGCGGCGGCGCGCCTGACCAAGGGGTTCCTCTCCCGGCTCGAGCGCGGGCAGACGAACGCGTCCGTCGCCGCCCTCGTGCGCCTGTGCGACGCCCTGGACATCCCGCCCGGCCGCCTCTTCGAGGCCCCGCCCGTGGGGGAGGTCGTGCGCGCCGGCGCCTACCCGCCGTTCAGCTTCGGCGGCGACGGCCTCGTCGAGCACCTGCTCACCCCCCGCGGGGAGCGGCGCCTGCAGGCGATCATCAGCCAGATCGAGCCGGGCGGCGGCAGCGGCGAGGAGCAGTACGCCCTCACCAGCGACGTCGAGTTCGTCTTCGTCCTGGCCGGCCGGCTCGAGATCACCTTCGAGCACGAGGTGACGCAGCTGGGCCCCGGCGACGCCTTCACCTACCCCCCGGGGACGCGGCACAGCTTCCGGTCGCTGGAGCAGGACGGGCCCACGCGCGTGCTGTGGGTGGTCTCCCCCGCGCTGCGGGACGACGGCGCCGCCGAGCTGCGCTGAGGCCCCGGCGCCGCGCTGCGCGGCCGGGGGCTCCGGCCGCGCGTCGGTAGGGTGGACGGCGGACGCCGCGCCGGGGCGCCGTCCTCCCCACCCGCCGTCCGACCGGGAGCGCCGATGCCGAACTCCGTGGCCGTGGTCACCGGGGCCGCCCGCGGGCTGGGCGCCGCCGTCGCCGCGCACCTCGCCGAGCACGGCTGGGCCGTCGCGGGGATGGACCTGCAGCCCTCGCGCACCGCGCTGCCGCTGCGGGTCGACGTCACGGACGCCGAGGCCCTGGGCGCGGCGGTCACGCGCGCGGAGGGCGAGCTGGGGCCGGTCACGGGCCTGGTCACGGCCGCCGGGGTCTACGAGGCGGTCCCCGTGGGGGAGATCACCGACGCGCAGTGGGAGCGGGTGCTGCGCGTGAACCTCGCCGGCACCGCCAACGCCTGCGCGGCGGTGGTGCCCGGCATGGTCGCGCGCGGGCGCGGCGCGGTCGTCACCGTCTCCTCCGACCTCGGCCTGGGCGGCAGCGAGGGCGACGCGCACTACGCGGCGAGCAAGGGCGCCGTCGTCGGGCTCACCCGCAGCCTCGCGGAGGAGGTCGCCGACGCGGGGGTGCGGGTCAACAGCGTCGCACCCGGCGCGGCGGACACCCCCATGATCGGGCCGGACTCCCCGTGGCGGGCCGCCGCGTTCCTCGACGCGCTGCCGCTGCCGCGCCTGGTGCGCCCCGACGAGGTCGCCGCCGCGTGCCGCTTCCTCCTGGAGGCGCGCGGGGCGTTCGTCGGCCAGGTGCTCAGCCCCAACGCCGGAGCGACGATCTGATGGCCGCGGCGTCCGGCAGCGCCGCCGCGCTCGTCGCGGGCCCGGACGACGCGCTCGCCCGCGCGCTCGTGCAGCGCCTCGGCGCCGGCGGGGCGCGCGTGCGCACCCTCGCCGAGGACGGCGACCCCGCCGCGGCGCTGGCGGACCCGGGCGGGGTGCGCGTGCTCGTCGTGCGCGTCGGGCTCCTGCCCGGCGGGCGCTTCCCCGACGCGGACCCGGCGGCGTGGTTCGAGGCCGTCGACGCCGAGCTGCTGCGCCTGCACCGGCTCGTGCGCGCCGCGCTGCCGGGCCTGCGCGCCTGCGGGGACGGGCGCGTCGTCGTCCTCGGCGCGGGCTGGGACGCCGCGGACCTGCCGCGCTCCACCGCCGCGGGCGCCCTGCACGGCGGCGTCGTGGCGTACGTGAAGACCCTCGCCCGCGAGCTCGGGAGGGACGGCACCTGCGTCAACGAGGTCGTCATCCCCCCCGACGCCGAGGCGGTCGGCGTCGACGACGTCGCGGACGCCGTGGCGCTGCTGGCCGGCCCGCACGGCGGCGCCGTCACGGGCCAGCTGCTGCGGTGCGGCCGCGGTGGCGACCTGCGGCCCTGAGCGCCCGTAGCCTCCTGGCGTGCTGCACCTGCGCGTCATCAGCCCGCCCGCGCTGACCGACGCCGCCGTCGCGGTCCTGGCGGGCCGCTCCTCGTGCACCAACCTCGTCGTCCTGCCCGGCGCGGGGCAGCGCCCGCAGGGCGACCTCGTGCTCGCAGACGTCGCGCGCGAGGGCGCCGACGCGGTGCTGCGCGACCTGCAGGGCCTCGGGCTCGCCGAGCGGGGGTCGATCGCCGTGGAATCGGTGGACCTCTCGCTGTCGGCGGCGGCCGAGCGCGCGCAGGCGCAGGCCCCCGGCCACGGCAGCGACGCGGTGGTGTGGGAGGACCTCGTCGCCCGCACCCGCGAGGAGTCCGCGCTGTCGGGCGCCTACCTGGTCCTCTTCGCGGTCGCCACGGCGCTGGCCGGCGTCGCCGTCCTGACCGACTCGGCGATCCTCGTCATCGGCGCGATGATCGTCGGCCCGGAGTACGGCGCGCTCGCCGCGATCTGCGCGGGCGTCGTCCTGCGGCGCGGGGCCGCGGTGCGCCGGGCGGCCGCGGCGCTGGCGGTCGGCTTCCCCGTGGGCGTCGTCGCCACCGTGCTGTCCACGTGGGGCCTGGACGCCCTCGGGCTCGTCAGCGCCGCCGTCGCGCTGGCGTACGCCGTCAGCGCCGACGCGGCCGCCACCCGGCCCGAGCTCCTCGGCCAGGCGTGGACCTCGGTGGAGCAGCTGCTGCTGAACCTGCTCGGGATCCTGCTCGCGGGCACCCTGACGCTGTGGGCGCAGCAGCGGCTGTGGCGCCGCTGGGGCGGCCGGCCGGCCCGGGCCCGCCGGCGACCCGGCAGCGGCGCGTCCCGGCGCTGAGCGTCACAGGTCCAGCAGCGCCACCGCGCGCACCGGGGCGCCGTCCGCGTGCGCCAGGGCCAGCGGCAGCATGCTCACCAGCGGCTCGCGCACGCCGTCCAGGGCCGCCAGGTTCGTGAGGTTCTCGGCGATGACGCCGCCGGCGCCGAGCACGGCCTCGTGGACGGGCAGGCCCGCGCCGCCGTCGAGGACGGTCTCGTCGGGGTTGAGGGTGTCCACGCCGAGGGTGGGCACGCCCGTGGCGAGGACCCGCTCGGCCGCCTCGGCGTCGAGGTAGGGGTGCTGCAGGTAGCGCTCGGAGCGGAAGTGCACCGACCAGCCGGTGTGCAGCAGCACCATCCGCCCCGGCCCCATCCGCTCCGCGGACGGCTGCAGGTCGGCCCACGTGATGCGCTCGCGCGGGCCGCGGCCGCGCACGTCGACGACGACGGCGGGGCCGGCGAACAGCGCGAGGTCGCACTCGTCGACGCGCGCGCCGTCCGCGACGACGTGGAACGGCGCGTCCACGTGCGTGCCCGTGTGCGTGCCCATCGCCACGTGGGCGACGTTGAACCCGTCGGCGTCCAGGGTGGCCGCCGGGGACGTCGTGAAGACGGGGTCGCCCGGGTAGACCTGGACGGTCTCGTCGAGGCGGTGCGACAGGTCGACGATCCTCATCGCCCCAGTCTCACGCCCGGCCGCCCACCTGCACAGGGCGCCGCGGCGCGCCGTCGACGGGGCCGCGCCCGAGCGCGAGGCCGAGGTAGAGGACGGCGGTGACCGCGAAGACGGGGACCGTGGCCCCGACGGGCAGCGGGCTCACGCTCGTCCAGTAGTAGGCCAGGCCCGCGCCGACGGCGAAGGCGGCGATCGCCTCGGGGTTGACGCCGCCGGAGGACCAGTAGGCGCCGCCGCGCTCCGCGAGCAGGTCCGGCACGGAGTACCGGCGCCGGCGCAGGACGTAGTGGTCCACGACCATGATCGCGAAGACGGGGACGAAGAGGGCGCTGATGAGGAACAGGAAGCCCACGAAGCTGCCGAGGACGCCCTGCCAGAGCGCCCCGAGGATCGAGGTCGCCCCGAGCACGAGCACGACCCGCAGGAAGTCGGCGCGGGGCCGGATGCCCAGGTACGACATGACCATGCCGTAGACCACGAGCGTGTTCGTCGCCATCACGGAGACGACGATGACGAGCGCGAGCGGCAGGCCGAAGCCGGAGACGACCACGGTGGGGTCGAAGCTGACCGCCTCGCCGCCGGTGAGCGCGACGTGGCCGAGGGCCGTGGCCCCCAGCGCCATCGCGATCGTCGTGGACGCCGTGTAGCCGATCGCGGTGCCGAGCACCCCGGCGCGCTGGGAGCGCGCGTGCCGGTTGAAGTCGGCGGACAGCACGGTCCAGGAGATGGCGGTGGCCACGACGACGTCGAAGGCCACGGCCGTCGTCATCACGGCCGGGTCGGCCGGCAGCGAGGCGAAGCCGGACAGGCCGACGTCCGCGAAGGCGGTGACCAGGACGACGGCGGCCACTGCCAGCATCACGACCGCCAGCCACGGCTCCACGCGGGAGATGCCGGCGTGCCCGAACAGGGCGAGGGCCACGACGACCGCCTGGCACAGCACCGAGAACAGCACGGGGCTGGAGAAGCCGGTGGCCTGCTGCACGACGTGGTCCACGGTGATGCCGGCGAGGATCGCCTGCACCCAGCTCCACCCCATGAGCACGACGAGGTTGAACGCCGCGGGCAGGTACCCGCCGCGCCGGCCGAACGAGGCGCGCGCGAGCACCATCGTGGGCAGCCCCGTGCGCGTTCCCATGGCGCCGACGGCGACGAGCACGCTGCCGCCGACGAGGGTGCCGAGGAGGATGACCAGCAGCGCCCGGCCGTAGGGCAGGCCCGGCACGAACAGCGTGCCGGTGAGCAGCGTGGTGACGACCATGTTCGCCGCCAGCCACACCATCGCGGTGCGGCCGAGCGACATCGTGCCGGTGGCGGGCCCGTCGTCCAGGGAGTCCGCGCGGGCGGCGGCGGACAGGCGCTGCCTGAGGCTCATGGGGTGCCTTTCGAGGTGGGCGCTGCGGCGCCGCCCGGCGGGCGGAGGCGGGCGGGGGGCGGGGGGCGGGGTCAGACGGTCGACTGCTGCTGCACCGGCGCCTGCTGCGCGGGCGCGGCCGGCGCCTGCACCCCCGCGGGCGCCGGGCCCTGCGCCACGGCGTCGAACGCCTCGTCGAGCACGTCCAGGCCCTCGAGCAGCAGGTGCTCGGGCATCACGAGCGGCGGCAGGAAGCGCAGGACGTCGCCGTGGGTGCCGGCGGTGAGGACCACCAGGCCGCGGGCGTGGCACGCCTTCGCGACCGCGGACGTCGTCGCCGGGTCGGGCTCGGTGGTGCCGGGGCGCACCAGCTCCACGGCGAGCATCGCGCCGCGCCCGCGCACGTCGCCGACCACCGGGTGCCGCTGCGCCAGGGCGCGCAGCCGCGGCACGAAGACCTCCTCGATCCGGCGGGCCGCGCCCGCGAGGTCCAGCTCGCGCATGGTCTCGATGGACGCCAGGGCCGCGGCGCACGCGACGGGGTTGCCGCCGTAGGTGCCGCCCAGGCCGCCGGTGTGGACGGCGTCCACCACCTCGGCCCGGCCCGTGACCGCGGCCAGCGGCAGGCCGCCGGCGATGCCCTTGGCCGTGACGATCAGGTCCGGGACGACGCCCTCGGCCTCGCACGCGAACCAGGCGCCGGTGCGGCAGAAGCCGGTCTGCACCTCGTCGGCCACGAACAGGGCGCCGGAGCGCCGGCACCACTCGGCCAGGGCCGGCAGGAACCCCGGCGCGGGCACGATGAAGCCGCCCTCGCCCTGCACCGGCTCGACGAGCACGGCGGCGACGCGCTCGGCGCCGACGGCGGACTCGATCGCGGCGATCGCGCGGGCGGCCGCCTGCTCGCCGGTCAGGCCCGGCTCGTCGCGGTAGGGGTAGGACATCGGCACGCGGTGCACGTCGGGCGCGAAGGGCCCGAAGCCGCGCTTGTAGGGCATGTCCTTGGCCGTCAGGGCCATCGTGAGGTTGGTGCGGCCGTGGTAGGCGTGGTCGAAGACGACCACCGCGCTGCGCCCGGTGGCGTGCCGGGCGATCTTCACGGCGTTCTCCACCGCCTCGGCGCCGGAGTTGAACAGCGCCGACTTCTTCGCGTGGTCGCCCGGCGTCAGCTCCGCGAGGCGCTCGCACACCCGCACGTACGGCTCGTACGGGGTGACCATGAAGCAGGTGTGCGTGAAGGCGGCGACCTGCTGCTGCACGGCCTCCACGACGCGCGGGGCGGAGGCGCCGACGGAGGTGACGGCGATGCCGGAGCCGAAGTCGATGAGGGAGTTGCCGTCGACGTCGAGCAGGACGCCGCCCCCGGCGCGCTCGACGAAGACGGGGAAGGTGGTGCCCACGCCGTCGGAGACCGCGGCGCGGCGGCGCTCCAGGAGCTCGCGCGAGCGCGGGCCCGGCAGCTCGGTGAGCAGGCGGCGCTCCTGCGCCAGGTCGCTCGGGCGCGCCAGCGCGCTGGTACCGGTCACGTTCCCTCCAGGCTCGAGGCGCCGGCGGGCGCCGGCACCGGGACGAGCCTGCCACCCCGGGCGGGCGCGGCACGAGGGGCCGGCGCCCCGCGCGGTCGAGGCGCTCAGTCCAGGGGGTCGACGACCCGGTCCCGCACCGCGGGGGCGCCGGTCACCACCGGCATCGAGGAGGGGGCGCGCAGCACGACGCCGCGCCGGCGACGGCGGGCCGCGGCGAGCTGGCGCTCCTGGATCAGGTGGGCGCGCCGGACGGCGCGGGCCACCCGCGAGGCCTCGTCGGGCTCCGCGGGCGGGTCCGCGCCGTCCGGCGCCGTGCCGCGGCTCAGAGCCCCAGCCCCGCCTCGTCGACCTCGCGGTGGAACCGCGTGCCGGCCAGGCCGCCGAGGACGGCCCCGACCGGGCTCGCGGCGGCGGCCACGGCCGCGACGAGACCACCGGTGCCGGCCCCGTCCCCGGGAGCGCCCAGGCCGTCCGCGGTGCTCATGCCGCAGCGCTACCCGCTGCCGCGCCGGTCAACCGGCCGGCAGGTCTCGATCGGATCACGTCCGCAGCGGCCCGCCGCTCACCTCAGGTTGCGGGAGGCGGAGCGCGTCGCGGCGGGGCGCAGCTGGACGTCGACCGGCAGGTCCGGGTCGTCGAGCGCCTGGCGCACGTGCGGCACCGTCTGCTCCTCCAGGTGGTCGCGCACCGCGGCCAGGTCGGCCCGGTCGCTGAGCTCCACCACCAGGGAGAGCCGGTGCGCGCCCTCCCCGTGCAGCGACGCGGACGCGCCGGCGACGCCCCGCACCGCGGAGACCTCGTGCTCGACGGCGTCGGCGACGGCTCCGGCGTGCAGGGTGGTCACCCCGTCGCGCTCGTCCTCGGTCAGGTCGATGCGGCTGGTGCGGTCGGTGCGCAGCTGCGCCGCCAGCCACCGCAGCGCGAGCAGCGCCACGAGCAGGCACACGGCCGCCAGGGCCCACCAGGCCCACGGCTGCGTCGAGAAGAGGTCCCGCAGGGGCTGCCACAGCACGGGGCCGCCGGCGGCCCGGGCCCCGAAGGCGCCGAGGCCGAGGGCGAGCCCCAGGCCGCCGGCGGCGAGCAGCAGCAGGGCGAGCAGGGCCAGCAGCGTGCGGTTGAGGCCGTTGACGCGCTTCATCGGGACTCCTCACGGGTGAGCGAGACCTGCGGGCGCAGGGTGCCCGAGAGGCCGAGCTCCTCGAGCCGCTGGGCGACGTTCGCGGTGACGCGCTGCTGCAGGTCGCCCTCCGAGCGCAGCGCCGTGCGCGCCCGCACGACCGCCTTGCGGCGGCTGACGCGGGCGTCGGCGCGGCTGACGCCCGGCGCGCGGCGCGCCGCCGCGGCGAGGGTGCGCTCGATGCCGCGGCGGGAGGCCGTCACGCGCACACCGGCCGGGGTGCCTCCGCCGCGCGCGGCCAGCGGCAGCGACGAGGGGCGGCCGCGGCGCAGCGCGGCGAGCAGCAGGAGCAGCCCGAGCACGACGAGGCCGGCGAGGACGGCCTGCACCACGGGCTGGTCCCAGGTCCGCTGGTCCAGCCAGCTCGCCCACTGCTCGTGCGGCACGAGCCAGGAGGGCCGCCCCAGCTGGGCGAGCACGACCTCGACGACGGCCAGCAGGCCGCCGAGCAGGAGGGCGAGCGCCAGCAGCGCCGACAGCACGCGGTTGAGGACCGCCACGGGGCTCACCGCACCCTCGGGCCGCGGCGGACGGGGACGTCGAGGCTGGTGACCTCGAGGTCGACGTGGTCGACGCGCACGCCCGTGGTGGCGGCGACCTCCTCGCGCACGACCCGGCGCACCTGGTCGGCGACCGCCCTGACGGACGCGGGCCAGCGCACGGCGACGGTCGCCTCGACGGTGGCGGTGCCGCCGTGGACGGAGGCGCTCACGGACGCCTCGTCCTCGGTGCGGGAGGAGCCGACGTTGACGCCCAGCACGCGGCGCGGCGCGGCGGTGGCCTCGGGAACGAGCGTGACCGCGTACCCGGCCACCCGCTCGACGACCCGGTCGGCCACCTCGAGGGTGCCGCGGTCCGCCGGGGAGGGCAGGTCCGAGGGCAGGTCCTGGGCGAGCTGCAGCGCCGTCCCGGCCGCGGCGCTCACGGCGAGCCGCGGCGGGCGCCGCCGCCGAGGTACTGGGTCAGGTCGAGCTGGCCGGCGGCGACCTTGCCGACGACGTAGCCGACGGCACCGAGCAGGGCGACGCCGCAGAAGGCGTCGAACCCGCCGATGACCCAGGCGATGCCGAGGAGCAGGCCGGTGAGCAGGCCCACCGTGGTGGGGGGCATGGGGAACCTCCGGGAGGAACGGGACGGGGCTCTCAGAGCACCCGGGGCGGACGGCGCCCGCGACCCCGGGCGAGCCGGGGCAGCAGGCGGGAGGAGCGGCGAAGCAGGAGCCGGAGCGGCGGAGCGAGCCGGCGCAGGCCGCGCGGGCGCCGGACGAAGACGACCTCACCGGCGCCGCGCGGGGCCCGCTGGAGCTCCTGCAGGGCCCGGACCAGCTCGGCGGGGTCGCCGCCGAGGTCCGGGTGGTGGGCCCGGAGCAGCGCGCGCCGGCGGCGGCGCTGCTCCGGGTCCTCGGGGGCGGGCACGGCGCTCAGGCCGGGCCGGAGGGCAGCGCCGCCGGCCCGGCCGCGGCGCTCGCGGCCTCCTCGGCGGGCAGCCTCACGTCGGCGACGAGGACGTCGACGGGACGGCCGCCCACGAGCGGCGCGACGGCGGCGCGCACCTGCCCGGCCACCACGGCCGCGGGCACGCCCCAGGCGGCGACGACGGCGACCTCCACGGGCCCCTCGCCGTCCACCCGCACGCCCGCCACGCGGCGGCCGGGCAGGTACGTGGCGACCTGGCGCAGGCCGCCGGAGTGCAGGTCGGCGACGGCCGGGCAGGCGCGCACCGCAGCGGCGACGGCGTCGGCCCGCGCCGCTCCCGCCCCGGTGCGCGCAGGGCTCGTCGGGGTGCTCACCGGACGCGCGCCGGCTCCGGCTGCTGGGCGTCGTCGGTCGGCAGGTGGATGTCGTTGACCGCGATGTTGACCTCGGTCACCTGCAGGCCGGTCATGCCCTCGACCTGGCCGATCACGTTGCGGCGCACCGCGCGGGCGACCTCGGCGATGGACACGCCGTACTCGGTGACCAGGTCGAGGTCGATGGCGGCCTGCCGCTCGCCGACCTCGACGGAGACGCCCTGGCCCGTGGACTGCGAGGAGCCGGGGATGCGCTCGCGCAGGGCGCCGAGCGCGCGGGCGGCGCCGCCGCCCATCTCGTAGACGCCGGCGACCTCGCGGGCCGCCAGGCCGGCGATCTTCTGCACGACGCCGTCGGCGATGGAGGTGCGGCCCTCGCTGGTCTGCAGGCCGGACGGCGCGGCCTGGGCCACGGCGCTCGTCTGGTTGGAGGTGCTGGAGGTGGTGGGGCTGCTCATGGTGCTCTCCTTCGCGGGGTGGACCCGGGTGGACGCGTCCGGGTGGATACGTTCGGGGCGTGCCGCTCCCCTCCGCCGAGCGCGGGACCGACCCGTCGTCGGCGGGCCGCGGGAGCGGTCCACCCCCTTGGACCCCGTCCGGCGCGGATGGTTACAGCCCTCTTCCACCCGATCCGGCGCCCGAGCTCGAGGCCGCCCTCGTCGAGCACGCGCGCGAGGGCGACGAGGACGCGTTCGCGCAGCTCGTGCGCCTGCACCAGGACCGCGCCTACGCGGTGGCGCTGCGGATGACGGGGCGCCCGCAGGACGCCCAGGACGTCGTCCAGGAGGCGCTGCTGTACGCGTGGCGGGGGCTGCCGCGCTACCGCGGGGAGGCCCGCTTCGGCACGTGGCTGATCCGCATCGTCATCAACCGGTGCCACGACCTGCGCCGCCGGGCGCGCGAGGCGCTCCCGCTGCCCGAGGACGACGGCGCGGCGGGCACGGCGCCCGGCGCGGACGCCGTGGTCGTCGCGGCGGGCCGGCGCGACGCGGCGATCGAGGCCATCGCGCGGCTGCCGTTCGACCAGCGGGCCGCCCTGGTGCTGCACACCTTCGGCGGGTGGTCGCACGCGGAGGTGGCGCGCACCCTGGGGACCACGGAGGGAGCGGTCAAGGTCCGGGTGCACCGAGCACGACGGGCCCTGCTGGAGCAGCTGGAGGAGTGGCGGTGAGCGTCGGCGCGGCACCCGGGGAGCAGGAGCGCCTGCCCTGCGGCACGGACCACGAGGAGCTGGTGGCCCAGGTGGTCGACGGCGCCCCGGCGCGCGACCCCGCGCACCAGGGCGCCTGCCCGCACTGCCGGGCGGTGCTGGCGCAGCTGCGCCAGGCATGGGCCCCGGTCCTGCAGCTGCAGCGCGAGCACGTGCGCGCTCCCGCGCAGCTGCTCGCGGACGTCGTGGCGCGCGTGCGGGCGCTGCCGCGCAGCACCTGGTACGCGGTGCTGCCCACCGAGGACGGCGAGACGCGCATCTCCGCGCGCGTGGTCGGCGCGGTGGCGCGGCTGGCCGCGCAGGAGGTCCCGTCGGTCTCCCTGGCGCTCGGGCGCGGCCGCGCGGCCGCCGGGGGGACCGACGGGGCGGCGGGCGCGGACGGCGCGGAGGCGACGCACGTCGGCGTGGCGGGCTCGAGCGTCGTCGTCGACGTGCGCGTCGTCGTCACGATGGGCACGCACCTGCCGAGCGCCGCGCAGCGCGTGCGGGAGGTCGTCACCCGCCGGCTGGCGCAGGTGACGGGCCTGTCGGCCAGCGCGGTCGACGTCACCGTCGTCGACGTCGCCCTCGACGGCTTGGGCGAGGTGCGGGCGGACGATGCTGGGGAGCCCCGTTCCGGGCCCGCCGGGTGAGACGCCTCACACCGCGCTCGCAACGGGGTTCCCCGACGCCGGCACGGGGTATCGCCGCCCTCCGGGCGCACCTGCGCCCGCGGGAGCGACCGCTGGTGGCGGCGGAGAGGACGGGCCCATGGCCAAGCGCATCGCGGTGACGGTCGTCGGAGCGGTGCTGCTGCTCATCGGCGTGGCCCTCATGGTCCTGCCCGGCCCCGGCATCCTGCTCATCGTCGCCGGCCTCGCCGTGCTCGCCTCCGAGTACGCCTGGGCGCGCCGGCTGCTGCGCCGGGCGCGGGCGCGCGCCGAGCAGGCGCAGCGCGCCGCGGTGAGCAGCCCCATGCGCACGGCGGCCAGCGTGGTCTTCGCCCTCGGCATGGTGGGCCTCGGCATCGCGATGCAGGTGGTGCCGGACGTCGCCTGGCCGGTGCGGGACGACCTGCTCGACGCCGTGTGGCGCTCGCTGACCGGCTGGGTGCTCATCGTCACCGGGCTGATCCTGCTGGTCACCACGGCCGTGGCGCTGCGCGACGGGCGCCGCGCCGCCCGGGCCGGAGCGGGCCGCTCCGCCGCGGACGGCGGTGCGCACCAGCCCGTCGGCACCGGCGCGCGCCCGCTCGGCTGAGGCCCGCGCACCCTCACCCACCGCTCACCCACCGCTCACCCACGGCACCCACTGCGTACCTACGCTGGTGGCGTGAGCGCTGAGGACCTGGACGAGGAGACCCTCGCCTTCGCCTCCCGGATGTTCGACCTGGCGCGCTCCGGTGCGGCCGAGGAGCTCGCCGGGTACGTGGACGCCGGCCTGCCGGTGGACCTGACCAACGACAGAGGCGACACCCTCCTGCTGCTCGCGGCCTACCACGCGCACCCGGACGCCGTCCGGGTGCTGCTCGCGCGGGGCGCGGACACCTCCCGGACCAACGACCGCGGCCAGACGCCCCTGGCGGCCGCGGTCTTCCGGCGATCGAGCGAGGTCGTGACCGCCCTGCTGGCGGCCGGGGCGGACCCGGACGCCGGCTCGTCGTCCGCCCGCGAGACCGCCCGCTTCTTCGAGCTGCCCGAGATGGAGGCGCTGCTCCCCCGCGACCCGCGCGGCTGAGGAGCGCTGAGCCTCCCCGCACGGGGTAGTGCCCCCCGCATGACCCCGCTGCTGTCCGCGGCGCTGCCCCGCAGCCCCGCCTCCGCTCGCGAGGCCCGGCGCCTGCTCGACCGGGCCCTGCGCGAGCTGGGCCGGGCAGCGGCGCCGCGGGCGCCCGTCGCGGAGCTGCTCGTCTCGGAGCTGGCCACCAACGCCATCCGCTACGGGTCCGGGGAGAGCTTCGGGTGCACGCTGAGCGCGTCCGGCGACCTGCTGCGCGTGGAGGTCTGCGACGCCAACCCCGCCCTGCCCACGCCCCGGTGCTCGCGGCCCTCGGACGTCGGCGGCCGCGGGCTGGAGCTCGTGGCGATGCTGTCCGCCGACTGGGGCGCCGCACCGGTCGACGGCGGCAAGGTGGTCTGGTGCGAGGTGGCGCTGGACGCTCAGCCCGAGGCCGCGACCGTGAAGGGCAGGGTGCGGGCGACGTCCCCGTTCACGGACAGCACCAGCCCGTAGCCGCCGGGCACCGGCAACGGGGCCACCACGGTGACGGCGAAGCTGGCCGAGGAGCGCCCGGTGCCCTCCAGCTGCTCCGGGCCGGGCTCGAGCAGCCACTCGGCGACCACGGGGATGTCGCCGTCCGGGGTCATCGCCCCCAGGGAGAGCTGCGCGGCGGGCTCGCGGCGCCCCATCCAGACCCGGCCGGCCACGGACAGCACCTGCTGGGCGGGCAGCGCGGGGGCGAGGACGACGGCGCGGTGCGCGCCGACGACGGTGAGGGTCCCGTCCCCGTCGACGCGGGCGAAGTCGGCCAGCACCGCGTAGTCCAGCTCCGCCATGGTGTGCGCAGTCTAGGGGGCGGGTACCAGCACGCCGTGCCGAAGACGACGGACGACCGGCAGGACGGCTCGCGGGAAGACCCGCCCGAGGACCTGCCCAGCACGCTGGAGCGCTCCGACGGGCACGCGCAGCGCACGTTCGCGGCCGCGCGCGCCTCGGCCGAGGAGACCTACCACGACGCCCAGCGCGCCAACCGCGTCGCGTGGGCCGCGGTCGAGCACGGGCACGAGAAGGTCGGCGACCACTGGGAGCCCAAGGAGGGCGGGCGCCGCGGGCCGTCCGACGCCCAGGCCGAGGGCGGGGCCGGCACCGACCGGCCCACGGCCGGCGGCGTGGACGCGGGCGCGACGAAGGCGCACCTGCAGGACGTCGCCCGCCGCCTCGGCGTCCCGGGCCGCTCGCGGATGTCGAAGGAGGAGCTCGTCGAGGCGATCGGACGGGCGAACGACCGGGCGACGCGGCAGGCGCGCGAGCGCTCCTCCTGACCCGGTCCTGAACCGGTCCTGAGCCGCGCCTGGTCCGGTCGGCGGCTCAGTGGCCGAGCATCTCCGGGTCGCCGTCCGGGTCGTCCTCGTCGTCCGGGTCGTCCTGCACCGACGCGGTCTCCGCGACGCCGTCGACCGGTGGCGTGCCGCTCGTGTCGGGCGGGGAGGGCAGGTTGCCGGGGTCGGCGTCCGGGTCGAGCGGGGCGTCGGGCTCGGTGTTCTCGCTCATGCCCCGAACCTGCCACGGGAGGGGTGGCCCCACACCTCGAGCGGGCGCCGGCTCAGCCCTCGACCTCGGTGAGCACGCGGGGCACCTGCGGCAGCAGCTCGCGGGCGAGGAAGCCCAGCGGCCCGACGCCGGCGGCCAGGCGGTCCCCGGCGCGCCCGTGCAGGTGGGCGCCCCAGACCGCCGCCTGGGCCGGCTCCGCCCCGCGGGCGGCCAGGCCCGTGACGATCCCGGCGAGCACGTCGCCGCTGCCGGAGACGCCCAGGCCCGTCCCGCCGGTCCGGTCGCACCAGGTCCGCCCGTCCGGGGCGGCGATCCACGACTCGCCGCCGCCGCACGAGACGACCGCGCCCGCGGCGCGGGCGAGCGCCAGCGCGTGCGCCGCGGGCTCGCGCACCACCGCCTCGCGCTCGACGCCCAGGGTGAGCGCGAGCTCGGTGGGGTTCGGGGTCAGCAGCGCCCGCCCGCGCAGGGAGCCCAGGCCGCTCCCGCCGTCCCGCAGCCGCGCGCCGACCCAGGCGTGCGCGGCGGCGTCGAGGACGACGGTGCCGACGGCGTCCGGGCCCAGCTGCGGGACGAGCGCGTCGAGCAGCTCGCGCACGGCGTCGACGTCCCGAACGCCCGGGCCCAGCAGCACCGCGGAGCTGCCCTGCGCGGCCTCCGCCACCCGCTGCGCGGCGGAGGGCGCGACGTCGCCGTCCGGCGTCTCCGGCAGGGGCAGCACGAGGGCCTCCGGCAGCGCCACGGCCACCGCCCGGGCCACCGAGGCGGCCGTGGCGACCTGCAGCTTGCCCGCGCCGGAGCGCAGGGCCGCCTCGGCCGCCAGCATCACCGCGCCCGGGGTCTGGTCGCTGCCGCCGACGACGAGGACCCTGCCGCGCGCGTCCTTGCCGACGCCCGGCGGCGGAAGGCGCCAGGCCCGCAGGACCGCCGGGGTGACGGGGGTGGCGCTGGCGGGCGCGGCGCCCTCAGGCGGGGGTGGCGACGTCGGCATCGGGCTCCTCGGTGACGGCCTCGGCGGAGCGGTCCACCGCCGTGGTGTCGGCGTACGCCTCCAGCACCACCCCGGCGGGCGTGCGGGCGTAGCGCGTGACGGCGCAGTTGGCCTGCGGGGTGATCGCGTCGACCTCGAGCGCCGTGGCCTCGTCGAGGCCCTCGAGGACGATGCGGAAGGACATGATCACCGCCTGGTGCGCGACGAGGAGCAGGCGCTCGCCGTCGTGCTGCGGCAGGGTCAGCCCGACGGCGCTGCGCACCCGCAGCGCGACGTCGGCCCAGCTCTCCCCGCCCGACGGGCGGTACCACATCTTGCCCACGCGGCGCCGGCGCTCGGCCTCGGCGGGGAGGTCCTCGCGGACGCCGCGGCCGGTCAGGCCGTCGAGGACGCCCAGGTCGCGCTCGCGCAGCCGCTCGTCGCTGCTGACGGGCACCCGCAGGCCGCTCGCGCGCAGCACGCCCTCGGTCGTCTCGACCGCGCGGCGGTACGGCGAGGTGATCACGGCGGTGGGCCGCTCGGCCTCGGGCAGGTCGGCGATCCAGCGACCCACGGCCTCGGCCTGGCGGCGCCCGCGCGGCGTCAGGGGCACGTCGGCGTCGCGCAGCGCCAGCTCCAGGCGCGCGGCGCCGGCGCGGTGGGCGGCCGCGCTGGCCACGTTGCCCTCGCTCTCCCCGTGCCGCAGCAGCCACAGCGCGGCGGGGAAGGGGGCCCCGGCGCGGACGGCGGGCGCCGGGGCCAGGGAGCTGACGGGCCGGTCGGCGTCCATGGCCCGGGACGCTAGCCGAGCCCCTCGGCAGCGGCTCGGGGTGCCGCCGGCAGGGTGTCGCGAGCGCTGCGGACGGGGGGAGGCGCGGGGGTGCGGGTGGCCGCGCCGGCCCGGGAGCGCCAGGATTCGGCCCGTGAAGCGATCCGCAGACCGAGCCGCCGACCGCGCCGCCCGCCGCGCCGCCGACCTGGCCGCCGCCCGCGCCGCCGAGCGGGAGGCCGAGCGCGAGGCGGCGCGCGAAGCCGGCCGCGCCGCCATCGCCGCCTACCTGGCCGACCGGGCCGACCGGGCCGCTCGCCGCGGCGCCGGCTGGGGCGCCGACGGGGACGCCGACGGGGGTCCCGAGCGGGCTGCGGGCCGCTCGGCCTCCCGCGCGGCGCGCGCCGCCGAGCGGGCGGACCGCGCCGCGCGCAGCGCCGTGGATGCCACCGCCGAACGCCTCGAGCGCCTCGAGGAGAGCGGGAGCGAGGACCGGGAGGGCGAGGAGCGCCGCGGCTCCGGCGGCCTGCTGCCGCTCGCGCTCGGGCTGGGGGCCGGCGTGCTCGCGGCCGTGGCGCTCGCCGCGCGCTCGCGCCTGCCGCAGCCGCTGCCGGCGAACCCGACCGGCCGCGTCGGGGAGCCGGGGCCGCAGTGGACCGTCGAGGAGTCGGTGGTGATCCACCAGCCCGCCGGCACGATCGCCGCGCACCTGCACGAGCACGGCGGCCTGCCTGGCCTGCGCGGCCCCCTCGACGGCCCGCCCATGGACCGGATCGACTGGGAGGTGCCCGGCGAGGGCCTGTGGCGCGTCGTCGTCCACGGCCTGCCCGGCGCCGACCACACCGAGGTGTCGCTGTCCTTCGCGCCGCAGGCCCCGGAGCCCGACGAGCGCCTCCGTGCCGCGGTGGCCACGCTGGCCGGCGCGAACCACGCCGTGCGGGCCCGGGCTCGGGAGGCCCTCGAGGACCTCAGGCGCACCCTGGAGCGCCGCGGCACGAGCCGGCGTCCCGGCGAGCGCTGAGCCGCCCGGCCCGCGGGCCCGCGCCGTCCCCGGGCCCCTTCTTTTGACTCGTTCCAGAGAACGGGGTCGAATGGGGGCGTGGCCACCTCCTCGCCGGACGCCGACGCGCTGCGCGCGGCCGGGCTGAGGGTCACGCGCCCCCGGCTGGCCGTGCTGGCGACGCTGCGCGAGGCCCGCTCCCGCGGCGAGCACCTCGCCGCCGCCGACGTGGCCGCGAGGGCCCGCCGGCGGATCGGCGCGCTCTCGACCCAGGCCGCCTACGACTGCCTGGACGCCCTCGTCGGCGCGGGCCTGGCCCGCCGCACCCGCCCGGCCGACGCCGCGAGCGCGACGTACGAGGCGCGCGTCGGCGACAACCACCACCACCTGGTCTGCCGCCGCTGCGGCACGACGGCGGACGTCGACTGCACCGTCGGCGCCGCGCCCTGCCTGCTGCCCGCGCCCGCCGCGCTGCCGCCCGGCTTCGTCCTCGACGAGGCCGAGGTGACGTTCTGGGGCACATGCGCCGCCTGCGCGCCACCCGCTGCCGCCCCGCCGGGCGACCCGACCAGCCAGACCCCCGCCCACCGCACCAGCCAGGAGGAGACCCGTGACTGACGTCGCCAGCCAGCCGCCCGCCGAGGGCGATCCGCGCCGCGTGCTGACCAACCGCCAGGGCCACCCGGTCTACGACAACCAGAACCAGCGCACGGTCGGGGCCCGCGGCCCGGCGACCCTGGAGAACTACCAGTTCCTGGAGAAGATCAGCCACTTCGACCGCGAGCGGATCCCCGAGCGCGTCGTCCACGCGCGCGGCTTCGTCGCGTACGGCTACTTCGAGGCCACCGGGCAGTGGGGCGACGAGCCGATCGAGCGCTACACCCGCGCGAAGCTGTTCGACACCCCCGGCAAGCGCACCGACCTCGCGATCCGCTTCTCCAGCGTCATCGGCGGCCGCGACTCCTCCGAGGCCGCCCGCGACCCGCGCGGCTTCGCGATCAAGTTCTACACCGAGGACGGCAACTGGGACCTCGTCGGCAACAACCTCGGCGTCTTCTTCATCCGCGACGCCATCAAGTTCCCCGACGTCATCCACTCCCTCAAGCCGGACCCGGTCACCTTCCGCCAGGAGCCCGCGCGCATCTTCGACTTCATGTCGCAGACGCCCGAGGCGATGCACATGCTGGTGAACCTGTTCAGCCCCCGCGGCATCCCGGCGAACTACCGCACCCAGCAGGGCTTCGGCGTCAACACCTACAAGTGGGTCAACGCCGAGGGCGAGACCAAGCTCGTCAAGTACCACTGGATGCCCAGGCAGGGCGTGAAGTCCCTGACCGAGGAGGACGCCGCCAACATCCAGGCGACCGACCTCGGGCACGCCTCCAAGGACCTCTACGAGGCCATCGAGCGCGGCGACTTCCCCGAGTGGGACCTGGTCGTGCAGCTGATGGACGACCACGACCACCCCGAGCTGGACTTCGACCCGCTCGACGACACCAAGCTGTGGCCGGAGAACGAGTTCCCGCCGAAGAAGGTCGGCACGATGGTGCTGGACCGCAACGTGCGCCACCACTTCGCCGAGAACGAGCAGATCGCCTTCGGCACCGGCGTCCTCGTCGACGGCCTGGACTTCTCCGACGACAAGATGCTCGTGGGCCGCACGTTCTCCTACTCCGACACGCAGCGCTACCGCGTCGGGCCGAACTACCTGCAGCTGCCGGTGAACCGGGCGAAGAACGCCCGCGTGGCCACCAACCAGCAGGGCGGCCAGATGATGTACTCCGTCGACGACCCGGGCGAGAACCCGCACGTGAACTACGAGCCGTCGATCACGGGCGGGCTGCGCGAGGCGCAGTACCCGACGCACGACGAGCAGGGCCCCGTCATCACCGGCCGGCTCACCCGCAAGCGGATCCCGCGCACGAACGACTACACCCAGGCCGGCCAGCGGTTCCTGCTCATGGAGCCGTGGGAGCAGGACGACCTGGTGGCGAACCTCGTCGCCAACATCTCCCAGGCCGTCCGGCCGGTGCAGGAGCGCATGGTCTGGCACTTCTTCATGTGCGAGGACTCCCTGGGCCAGCGCGTCGGCGAGGGCCTGGGCATCTCCGCGGACGACGTCCGGCACCTGCCGCCGCTGGCGAGCCAGACGCTGTCCGAGGCCGAGCTCGAGCGCGCCGCGAACCTCGGCAAGAACGGCCCCCGGGACGTCGAGGGCCTGCAGATGACGCACTGCGTGCCGAACGAGCACGTCGTCGTGACCCGCTGACCGCGCGCCCGCGCCCGCCGGCGCGGCCGGCACCGCAGGGCCCCGTCCTCCTCGGAGGGCGGGGCCCTGCGCCGTCCGCCCCCTCGCGCTCACTCCCGCCTCTCCTCCGTGATCTTGCGCCTCCGGACCGGACCTGGTCCGGAGGCGCAAGATCACGGAGGAGGGGAAGCGGGTCAGGCGGCGGGGCGGAAGGTCGGGGCGATCCGGTCGAACAGCGCCCGGTCCTCCTCCCACGCCCCCTCGCGCCCGGAGAAGTACAGCGCGTACGCCTGCGCGTCGTCGACGAGCAGGTTGCGGTTGACCACGCGCGTGCTCTGCCCGTGGCGGAACTCCCACTCGGCGCCGTCCTGGTACCCCTCGAGGGCGATGCGCTCGAGGCGGATCCGCTCGTAGCCGTCGAGGCGCTCGGCGACGCTCGGCTCCTGGGCCCGCCAGTCCGCCAGCGCGTCGGGCTGCGGGGTGTCGGTCTGGTCGACGAGCAGGTAGCGGGAGGTGTCGGGGTCGCGGAAGTACACCCGGGGCCCCTCCCGCTCCGCCTGCCAGCCGGCGGGCACCGCGACGCGGAAGCCGGTCTCGTCGGTGTACGGCTCGAAGCCGTCGGGCACCTCCGCAACGGGCGTGGAGAGCTCCTCGACCGGGGACGACGCGGCGGACGGCGCTCCCGAGGACGGCGCCGCGGCCGACGGGGCCGACGGGGCCGTCGGCGCGACAGGAGCGGCCTGCGCCGGCTGCTCCTGCGAGGCGCTCGAGGTGGCCGCCGGCTCCTGCGGCGCCGCGCTGGACGCCGGCGCGGACGGCGCCGCGCCGGCGGTGTCCCGCTCGTCGTCGGCGAGCAGCGAGGCGCCGAGCACGGCGCCCAGAGCCAGCACCCCGGCGCCCGCGGCGAGCAGCGCGCCGCGCCGCCCGGTCCGTCCGGGACGCTCGGGTCGACCGGCGGGCCCGGGTCGTCCGGCGGGCTCGGGGCTCGCGGGGCGGGACGGCGGGGGCGGCGGGGGCGTCCAGCGCGGCGGTGGCGCCGCGGCGCCGGTCGCTGCGGCCCCGGTCGCCCGAGCCCCGGTCGCTGCGGCCTCCGCCTGCCTGGCGGCGGGCGCTGCGGCGACGTCGCCCGTCCACCGCGCGGCGCGCTCGAGCAGGGGGCGCGCCTGCGCCGCGGTCAGGCGCTCGTCGGGGTCCTTGCGCAGCAGCCCCTCGATCACGGGCGCCAGCGGGCCCGCGCGCGGGGCGGGCGGCACGTCGTCGGCGACCACCGCGGTGAGCACGGCCAGCGCGCCGGGCCCGTCGAAGGGGGGCCGGCCCTCCACGGCGGCGTAGAGGGTGGCCCCGAGCCCCCACAGGTCGGACGCCGGCCGGGCGGGCCCGCCGTGCGCCCGCTCCGGCGCCAGGTACGCGGGCGAGCCGAGGACGACGCCGACCTCCGTCAGCGCCGCCTCACCGGGGGCCTGGGCGATGCCGAAGTCCGCGAGCACCACCCGGCCCCCGGGGCCGCGCATGACGTTGCCCGGCTTGACGTCGCGGTGCAGCACCCCGACCGCGTGGGCGGCCTCCAGGGCGTCGAGCACCCCGAGCCCGATGCGCGCGGCCTCCTGCGGCGGCAGCGAGCCGCGCTCGTCGATGACGTCGGCGAGCGTGAGCTCCTCGAGGCGCTCCATGACGATCCACGTGCGCTCGCCCTCCTCGACGACGTCGTAGACCGTCATCACGGCGGGCGAGGCGATGGCCGCCGCGGCGCGCGCCTCGCGGCGGGTGCGCTCGACGACCACCGCCCGCTCCTGCGCCGGCAGGCCCGCCGGCGGGAGGACCTCCTTGAGGGCGACGTCGCGGCGCAGGACGTCGTCCCGGGCGGCCCACACGGTGCCCATGCCCCCGGAGCCCAGGCGCGAGGAGATCCGGTAGCGCCCCGCGACCACGCGTCCGGCGCCCTCGGTGACCACCCTGCATGCAAGCACCCGCCGCGCCGCGGTGCACATCGGCCCACGGGGACCGCCGCGGGACCGGCGGGGTCGTGCGCAGGACGGGCGGCAGGAGCACTCAGGAGCCGTCTTCGGGCCCGGTTCGCACGCAGGAGCGGCCCGGAGGCGTAGCGTTCCCGCCGTGCTGGTGAGCGAGCGCGTGTACGCGTCGCTGCGCGACGAGGTCGTCGCGGGCCACCCGCTGCCCGGCGACGACCTCGGCGGGGTCGAGCAGCCGTCCACCTGCGGGCGAGCCTGCGCAGCGTCCTCGCCGGCCTGCGCCGCGCCGAGCCCGGGACGACGCCCCCGCCCGCGCCGTCACCAGCACCCCGGCCCGCACCCCGACCTCCCGGAGCCCGCCCGTGATCCGCCACCCCGTGCGCGTGCACCCCAGCGCCGAGCCCCTGCCCCGCGAGGAGCAGCTGGCCTGGAGGATCGCCGAGCTGGCCGCCGACCGCACCGCCCCCGTGCCGGACGAGGTCGCCGACATGGTCGTCAACCGGGTGATCGACAACGCCGCCGTCGCGACGGCGGCCCTGGCCCGCGAGCCCGTGGCCGCCGCCCGCGCCCAGGCGCTCGCCCACCCGTACGACCCCGGCGCCACCGTCCTCGGTGTCCCGCAGCAGCAGCGCACCAGCCCCGAGTGGGCGGCGTGGGCCAACGGCGTCGCCGTGCGCGAGCTGGACTTCCACGACACCTTCCTCGCCGCGGACTACTCCCACCCCGGCGACAACATCCCGCCCGTGCTCGCCGTCGCCCAGCACCTGGCGCGCCGCCGGGGCCTGACCGGCGCGGACGTCGTCCGGGCCGTCGCCACCGCCTACGAGGTGCAGGTCGCGCTCGTGCGGGCGATCAGCCTGCACCGGCACAAGATCGACCACGTCGCCCACCTCGGGCCCTCCGCGGCGGCGGGCGTCGGGGCGCTGCTGGGCCTGGACGCCGCCACCACCTTCCAGGCCGTCGGGCAGGCGCTGCACACGACGACGGCGACGCGGCAGTCGCGCAAGGGCGAGATCTCCACGTGGAAGGCGCACGCGCCCGCCTTCGCCGGCAAGGTCGCCGTCGAGGCCGTGGACCGCGCGATGCGCGGGCAGACCTCCCCCACCCCGATCTACGAGGGCGAGGACGGCGTCATCGCGTGGCTGCTCGACGGGCCCGGCGCCCGCTACGAGGTGGAGCTGCCCGGCCCCGGCGAGCCGCGGCGGGCGATCCTCGACACCTACACCAAGGAGCACTCCGCCGAGTACCAGGCGCAGGCGATCATCGACCTCGCGCGGCGCCTGCGCGCGCAGCACCCGGAGGCCGCCGACCCCGACCGCGTGGCCTCGATCGTGCTGGCCACGAGCCACCACACCCACACCGTCATCGGCTCGGGCGCGAACGACCCGCAGAAGTACGACCCGAGCGCGTCGCGGGAGACCCTGGACCACTCGATCCCCTACATCCTCGCCGTCGCCCTGCAGGACGGCGCGTGGCACCACGTCGACTCCTACGCCCCCGCGCGGGCGGCCCGCCCCGACACGGTGGCGCTGTGGCGGAAGGTCACCACGACCGAGGACCCGGAGTGGACCCGCCGCTACCACTCCCCCGACCCGGCCGAGAAGGCGTTCGGGGGCCGGGTGGAGGTCACCCTCGTCGACGGCACCCGGATCGTCGACGAGATCGCCGTCGCCGACGCGCACCCGCTCGGCGCGCGCCCGTTCGCCCGGGAGCAGTACGCGGCGAAGCTGCGCGCGCTCGCGGCCGGCGTGCTCGAGGACGCCGAGGTCGAGCGCTTCCTCGACGTCGCGCAGCGCCTGCCGTCGCTCGGCCCGGACGAGCTCGCCGACCTGACCG
Source organism: Quadrisphaera sp. DSM 44207 (assembly GCF_900101335.1). NCBI lineage: Bacteria > Bacillati > Actinomycetota > Actinomycetes > Kineosporiales > Kineosporiaceae > Quadrisphaera > Quadrisphaera sp. DSM 44207. The sequence goes on from NZ_FNKA01000004.1 coordinate 102,350, forward strand.
TCACGGCGCCGCCGGGCGTCCTGGACGCCGTGCGCACCCCCGAGGGGATCTTCTGATGCTCTACTCGACGACCCCGCCGTCCGCCAAGCGCGCCGCGCTGCGCCGGCGCCTGGCGAGCGGGGAGCTGCTGCGCTTCCCCGGCGCGTTCAACCCGCTCTCGGCGCGGCTGGTGCAGGAGAAGGGCTTCGAGGGCGTCTACGTCTCCGGCGCCGTGCTGGCGGCCGACCTGGGCCTGCCCGACATCGGGCTGACGACGGCCACCGAGGTCGCCGGGCGCAGCCAGCAGATCGCCCGCGTGACCGACCTGCCGGCGCTCGTGGACGCCGACACCGGGTTCGGGGAGCCGATGAACGTCGCGCGCACCGTGCAGGCCCTCGAGGACGCCGGCGCGGCGGGCCTGCACGTCGAGGACCAGGTCAACCCCAAGCGGTGCGGGCACCTGGACGGCAAGGCCGTCGTCGACACCGCCACGGCGGTCAAGCGCATCCGCGCCGCGGTCGACGCCCGGCGCGACCCCGACCTGCTCCTCATGGCGCGCACCGACGTCCGCGGCGTGGAGGGCCTGGACGCGGCGCTGGACCGGATGAGGGCGCTCGTCGACGCCGGCGCCGACGCGATCTTCGCCGAGGCGATGGCCGACCTGCGCGAGTTCGAGGCCGTGCGCGCCGCCGTCGACGTGCCCGTGCTCGCCAACATGACCGAGTTCGGGCGCTCGGCGCTGTTCACCACCGCCCAGCTCGCGGACGTCGGCGTCAACATCGTCATCTTCCCGGTCTCGCTGCTGCGGATCGCCATGGGCGCGGCCGAGCGCGCCCTCGACGTCCTCGCCGCCGAGGGCACCCTGGAGCCGGTGGTGCCGGCGATGCAGACGCGGGCGCGCCTGTACGAGCTGGTCGACTACGGCGGCTACGAGCGCTTCGACTCCTCGGTCTTCGACTTCCCCGTCCCGGGGGCGTCGTGAGCGAGATCCGCAAGGGCCTGGCCGGCGTCGTCGTCGACACGACGGCGATCTCGAAGGTCGACCCCGAGACCAACTCGCTGCTCTACCGCGGCTACCCCGTGCAGGAGCTCGCCGCCCGCCGCGGGTTCGAGGAGGTCGCGCACCTGCTCTGGCACGGGGAGCTGCCGACGCCGGGCGAGCTGGCCGCGCTGCAGGCGGCCGAGCGCTCCTCTCGGGCGCTGCCGGACGCCGTCCGGGCCGTCGTCGACGCCCTGCCCGCGAGCGCCCACCCGATGGACGTCGTGCGCACCGCCGTCAGCGTGCTCGGCGCGAGCGACCCCACCGCCGGGGACTCCTCGGCCGAGGCCAACACCGCCAAGGCGGTGCGGCTGCTCGCGCAGCTGCCGACCGTCGTCGCGCACGTGCAGCGGCGGCGGCGCGGGCTGGAGCCGGTGCCGCCGCGCGACGACCTCGACCACGCGGCGAACTTCCTGCACATGGCGTTCGGGGCGGTGCCCGACCCGGTCGTCGTCGACGCCTTCCGCACCTCCCTCGTCCTCTACGCCGAGCACTCCTTCAACGCCTCCACGTTCACCGCGCGCGTGATCACCTCGACGCTGTCGGACCTGCACTCCGCCGTCGTCGGCGCCATCGGCGCCCTCAAGGGCCCCCTGCACGGCGGCGCGAACGAGGCCGTGATGCACGTGCTGGAGGAGGTCGGCGACGCCTCGCGCGCCGAGGCGTGGCTGGACGACGCGCTGGCCGCCGGGCGCAGGGTGATGGGCTTCGGGCACCGCGTGTACAAGCACGGCGACTCCCGCGTGCCGACGATGAAGGCGGCGCTGGACCGCCTCGTGGCCCACTACGACCGGCCCGACCTCGCGGCCCGCTACGACGCGCTGGAGCGGGCGGTGGGAGCGCGCAAGGGCATCGAGCCGAACCTGGACTACCCCTCCGGCCCGGCGTACCACCTCATGGGCTTCGACACCGAGGTCTTCACGCCGATCTTCGTCGCGGCCCGGGTGACCGGGTGGACGGCGCACGTCATGGAGCAGCTGTCGGCCAACGCCCTGATCCGCCCGCTCAGCGAGTACGTCGGGCCGGAGGAGCGCTCCCTGCCGGCGTGAGGCGCCCGCCGCTCGGTGAGCCGGACCCCGACGCCGTGCCCGAGGATGGGCGACGTGCCGGTCCCGCGCGAACCCGCCCGCGACGCCGCTGCCGAGCCCGCCGTCGACCTCAACGCCGACCTCGGCGAGGGGCTGGGGGTGTGGCGCCTGGGGGACGACGCGGCGCTGCTCGACCTGGTCAGCAGCGCCAACGTCGCCTGCGGCTTCCACGCCGGTGACGCGGCCACCCTGCTCGCCGCGTGCGAGGGCGCCGCGCGGCGCGGCGTCGCGGTGGGGGCGCAGGTCTCCTACCGCGACCTCGTCGGCTTCGGCCGCCGGTTCGTGGACTACGAGCCCGCCGACCTGACCGCCGACGTCCTCTACCAGCTGGGGGCCCTCGACGGCCTGGCCCGCGCCGCCGGCACCCGGGTGCGCTACCTCAAGCCGCACGGCGCCCTCTACCACGCCGTGGTGCACCACGAGGCGCAGGCCGCCGCCGTCGTCGAGGCGGTCCGGCGCTACGACGCGGCGCTGCCCGTGCTCGGCCCGCCCGGCTCCGCGCTGCTGCGCGCCGCGCAGGGGGCGGGGCTGCGCGCCGCGCCCGAGGCGTTCGCCGACCGCGGGTACACCCCGGCCGGCACCCTCGTGCCGCGCGGGGAGCCCGGCGCGCTGCTCGCGGACGCCGGCGAGGTCGCGGCGCGCGTGCTCGCCCTCGTCACCGAGGGCGTCGTGCGCGCCGTGGACGGCACGCCCGTGGCCGTGGCCGCCGAGTCGGTGTGCCTGCACGGCGACACCCCGGGCGCCGTGGCGATGGCGCGGGCGGTGCGCGAGCGCCTGCAGGAGGCCGGCGTTGCCGTGCGCCCCTTCGCGGGCGGCTGACGTGCGCGTCCTGCCCGTCGGCGACGCCGCGCTGCTCGTCGAGCTCGACGACCTGGCCGCCGTGCTCGCCGTCCACCGCGCGCTGAGCGCGGCGCCGCCGACCGGGGCGGTCGACCTCGTGCCCGCCGCCCGCACGGTGCTCGTGCGCGCCGGCGCGCCGGGAGCGCTCGACGCCGCCGCCGTGGCCGCCGCCGCGGGCGCCGCCCTGGCCGCGGCGGACGGCGCGGACGCCGGGGCGGACGGCGGGGCCCGCGACGTCGGCGCGGACGGCGGCGAGGTCGTGGAGGTGGTCGAGGTCCCCGTCGTCTACGACGGGGAGGACCTGGCGGAGGTGGCGCGCCGAACCGGCCTGAGCACCGCCGGCGTCGTCGCCGCGCACACCGGCTCGACGTGGACGGTCGCCTTCTCCGGGTTCGCTCCCGGCTTCGGCTACCTCGTCGGCGGCGACGAGCGGCTGCGCGTGCCCCGCCGCGCCGAGCCGCGCACCCGCGTGCCCGCCGGCGCGGTCGCCCTGGCCGGGGAGTTCACCGGTGTCTACCCGCGCCCCTCCCCCGGCGGCTGGCAGCTGATCGGGCGCACGTCCCTGCCGGTCTGGGACGCCGAGCGCGACCCGCCGGCCCTGCTGCGCCCCGGCGTCCGCGTGCGGTTCACGGCGGTGGGCGCGTGAGCGCGCCTGCCCCCACCGGCGCCCGGGCGCTGCACGTCCTGGCACCCGGCCCGCACGCCGCGGTGCAGGACCTCGGGCGCCCGGGGCGCGCGGCGCTCGGCGTGGGGGCCTCCGGCGCGGCCGACCGCGCGGCGCTGCGCCGGGCGAACCGGCTGCTGGGCGACCCGGAGGGCACCGCGGCGGTGGAGACCACGCTCGGCGGGCTGCGCGTGCGCGCGGAGGGCGACCTGCTGGTCGCGGTCACCGGCGCCCCGGTGCCCGTGATGGTCAGCGGGCGCGGGAGCGTGCGCACCGCGGGCACCGAGGAGGTGCTGCGCCTGCGCGCCGGCGAGGAGCTGGCCCTCGGCACGCCGACCAGCGGGCTGCGCGGCTACGTCGCCGTGCGCGGCGGGATCGCCGTCCCGCCGGTGCTGGGCAGCCGGTCCACCGACGTCCTGGCCGGGCTCGGTCCGCCGCTCCTGGCCGCCGGGACGGTGCTGCCGGTGGGTCCCGCGCCCGCCGCGCCGCCCGTGCTCGACGCGCTGCCGGTGCCGGCGCCGCCCGCGGGCGACCTCGTGCTGCGCGTGGTGCTCGGGCCGCGCGACGACTGGTTCACCCCCGAGGCCGTGCGCGCGCTGCTGGGCGCGGCGTGGACCGTGGGGCCGGCCAGCGACCGCGTCGGCATGCGCCTGCTCGGGCCGGCGCTGGCGCGCACCCGTGCGCAGGAGCTGCCCAGCGAGGGCCTCGTGCGCGGCGCGCTGCAGGTGGCCGCCGGCGGGGCGCCCACGCTCATGCTCGCCGACCACCCCGTCACGGGCGGCTACCCGGTGATCGCCGTCGTGCTCGACGCCGACACCGACGCGGCCGCGCAGGCGCGCCCGGGGCAGCGGCTGCGCTTCACGCGCGCGGCGGGGTCGTCTCCGGCGCGCTCTGCGGGGACGGCGCGAGCGTCCCCGACCCCTCGGTAGCGGCGCGCCCGCCGCTCTCCCCGCGGCTGGCGAGGGCGTCGTCGCGGGCGCCGCCGGGCCCCTCGGTCGTCCCGGGGACCTCCGTCGCCCCGGCCCCGAGGGCCTCCCGCCGCTCGTAGAGCGCCTCGAGCACCGGCATCCGCCGGCCGTGCAGCTCCTCCTCGGCGATGAGGGCGTCCACCTGGCTGGCCGGCAGGTCGGCGACCCGGGCGACCACCTCCTCGGTGGACAGGCGGTCGACGTCGGGGATCGGCGAGTCGCTGGTGCTCATGGCGCCTTCCTACCCGATCGACCGCCCGCCCGCCGCGCTCAGCGGGGCTGGGCGGGGTTGGTGGGGTCGCCCTGCGACGGCGGGTTGATCTTCGGGCCCTCGGTGGCGGGGCTCGCGACGGAACCGCCGCCGGGCGCCGGCGGCGCCTGCAGGTCGATCGCGGCGGCGTCCCCGCCGCTGGGGGTGGCACCGGCGTCCAGCTGCTCGCGGCGCGCGCGCAGCACCTGCAGGACGGGCGCCCGACCGCCGTGCTGCTCCTCGAACGCGATCAGGGCGTCGACCTGCGGCGCGCTCAGGCTGCGGATGCGCGCCGTCACGTCACCCAGCGGCAGGTGGTCGAAGTCCGGGATCGGCAGGTCGCTCGTGCTCATGACCGGCTCCTACCCCGCGGGCGCGGCGGCTCACCGGGGCGGGGCGCCCGGCGGGTCAGCGGCGCAGCAGCCGGACGGCGAGGGCGGCCAGCCCCGCGGCGACGAGGAGCTCCTGCGGCCAGCGGCGCGGGGACTCGCGCTGCAGCCGCTTGTGGAAGGCGTCGAAGCGGGCCGGGTACGGCGAGGCGCCGAAGAACAGCTGCGACGGCTTGTCGAGGTCCGGCGCCGCCGCCCCGGCCATGCCGGCGAGCACGGCGAGGCGGCGCGGGCGCGGCGCCAGCGCCGTCCCGGCCGCCAGGGCGGCCAGCCCTGCCAGGCCGTCGACGACGGCGACGCGCAGGAACACGTGCTCGCGCTCGTCCCCCCAGTGCGGCGCGGCGTCGAGGAGCAGGTGGCTGACGGCGCCCGCGACGAAGGCGGCCGCGGGACGGCGCCCGAGCGGCCCCGCGGCGGCCAGGACGGCGCCCGAGAGGACGTGGTTGGTCACCAGCACGGGCCCAGCATGCCGCCGTCCGGGCGGTCGCGGGGCGCTCGACGTGCGGGGACGCCGCCGGCGGCCGACGATGCGCCGGTGGCGAACCACCCGCAGGGCCTGGACGACGTCCGCGACGACTGGCGGTCGGCGGTCAACATGACGCCGGAGGAGCTGGAGGACTGGCTGTCCACCGAGCAGTCCCAGTCGGTCGGTGACACGTCCGGGGACGGCGAGTCCACCGGGCACCGCTCGGGCCGCCGGATCGTGGAGGTCCTGCGCACGAAGCAGGCCGACCTCACCGACGACGACGTCGCGCACATGCGCAAGGTCGTCGGCTACGTGCACCGCCACCTCGCGCAGCGCCCGTCCGGGGACGTCACCGAGACGAAGTGGCGCTACTCCCTGATGAACTGGGGCCACGACCCCCTGAAGGACTGACCCGCACCGTGCCCCGCCTGCGCACCGTCTCGCCCGACACCAGGGGCTGGACCCGCCGCCGCTCCGGCCGCGGCTTCACCTACCTCGACGCCGTCGGCGACCGCCTGCCCCCCGCGGACGCCGAGCGCTGCCGGGCGCTCGTCATCCCGCCGGCGTGGAAGGAGGTGTGGATCTGCCCCGCGCCCAACGGCCACATCCAGGCCGTCGGCACCGACGACGCCGGGCGCCGCCAGTACCTGTACCACCCGCTGTGGCGCGAGCAGCGCGACCGCGCCAAGCACGAGCGCATCCTCGAGGTCGCCGAGCGCCTGCCGGCGGCGCGCACGCTGGTCTCCGAGCACATCGCGCTGCCCGGCATGCCGCGCGAGCGCACCCTGGCCACGGCGTTCCGCCTCCTCGACCTCGGCTTCTTCCGCGTCGGCGGCGAGGGGTACGTCGAGTCCGGCGGCAGCTACGGGCTGGCGACGATCGAGAAGAAGCACGTGCGCCTGGACGGGTCGCTCGTCGTCTTCGACTACGTCGCCAAGCACGGCAAGCAGCGCGTCCTGGCGCTGGCCGACGAGTCGGTGCACGACGTCGTCGGCACGCTGCTGCGCCGCCGCGGCGGGGACGACGACCTGCTGGCCTACAAGGACGCCGGCGGCTGGCACGACATCACCAGCAGCGACATCAACGCCTACGTCAAGGACGTCGTCGGCGGCGACGTGTCGGCCAAGGACTTCCGCACCTGGCACGCGACCGTGCTCGCCGCCGTGGCGCTCGCGGTCTCCACGCACGCCGCGGAGAGCCCGACCGCGCGCAAGCGCGCGGTCTCGCGCGCCATGACGGAGGTCTCCGAGTACCTGGGCAACACGCCGACCGTGGCGCGGGCCTCCTACGTCGACCCGCGCGTGGTCGACCTCTTCGAGGACGGCACGACGATCGAGCCGGCCCTGAGCGAGCTCGGGCTCGAGGCCTCCTTCGGGCAGCCCGCCACGCACGGGGCGATCGAGCGCGCCGTGCTGGACCTGCTGCGCACGCCGCCGCCGAGCGTGCGGCGGGCCCGGCGCCGCTGAGGGCCGCCGGCCGCTGCCGAGGGCGGCGCCTCAGCCCCAGCCCAGCTCGTGCAGGCGCTCGTCGTCGATGCCGAAGTGGTGGGCGACCTCGTGCACGACCGTGACGGCGACCTCGTCGGCGACCTCCTCGCGGCTGCCGCACGCGCGCAGCGTCGGGCCGCGGAAGACCGTGATGCGGTCGGGCAGCGCCCCGGCGGCCCACCACTCCCCGCGCTCGGTGAGCGGGGTGCCCTCGTAGAGGCCGAGCAGGTCGTCCGGCTGGTCCTCCGGCGGCTCCTCCTCGACGAGGACGACGACGTTGGACATCATCCGGGCCAGCTCCTGCGGCAGCTGGTCCAGCCCGTCGGCGACCGCCTCCTCGAACTCACCCTCGGTCATCTCCACCACGGCGACCATCGTGCCGCCCGCGCCGGCGTCCGGTGTCAGGGCGACGACGCCCTCGCGCCCGCCGACGTGCTGACACGCGCTGGCAGGACGCCGGCGGGCGGGCGGTCAGGCGGCGCTGAGGCGGGCGACCTCGTCGGCGCTCAGCTGCAGGTCGGCGGCCTCGGCGGAGGCCCGCGCCGTCTCCGGGCGGCTGGAGCCCGGGATCGGGACGACGCGCTCGCCCAGCGCCAGCATCCACGCGATCGTGACCTGCTGGGGGCTGACCCCGCGCGCCCGCGCCACCTCGGCGAAGGCCGCGTGCCGGCTGCCGAGCTCGGAGGCGCTGGAGATCCCGCCGAGCGGGCTCCACGGCAGGAAGGCGACGCCCATCTCCTCGCACAGGCGCAGCTCGGGCTCGCTGGAGCGGAACGCCGGCGAGAACTGGTTCTGCACGCTCACCAGCCGCCCGCCGAGCACCTCCTGCGCCTGCCGGATCTGCTCGGGGCTCGCGTTGGAGATCCCGGCCATCCGGATCGTGCCGGCGTCCAGCAGCTCGGCGAGCGCGCCGAGCGACTCCGCGTAGGGCACCTGCGGGTCGGGCCGGTGCAGCTGGTACAGCCCGATGGCGTCGACGCCCAGGCGCTGCGCGGACGCCTGGGCGGCCTCCTTCAGGTGGCCCGGGCTGGAGTCGATGGTCCACGACCCGTCGCCGGGCCGCAGGTGCCCGCCCTTGGTCGCCACCAGCACCGCGGAGGCGTCCCCGCCCCAGGTGCGCAGGGCCTCGGCGACCAGCTCCTCGTTGTGCCCGACCTCGTCGGCGTGCAGGTGGTACGCGTCCGCGGTGTCGATCAGCGTCACCCCCGCGTCCAGGGAGGCGTGGATCGTCGCGATCGACCGCTCGCGGTCCGGGCGGCCCTCGATCGACATGGGCATCGCGCCCAGCCCGACGGCCGAGACGGTGGTGTCACCGATGGTGCGGGTCCTCATGGTGGGTGCTCCTCGGGATGGGGGGAGGTCTGCTCGGGCCTGTTGCCGCTACCCGCCCGAACACCCGCTATGCTCGTGCCCGTCCTCGACGGTCCGACGTCCCGGGCCCGCTCGCCAGGGGGCGTCCCAGCCCCCATCGTCTAGCGGCCTAGGACACCGCCCTTTCAAGGCGGCAGCGCGGGTTCGAATCCCGTTGGGGGTACGGCACCACCGGTCACGCTGGGCTCACGCCCTCGCAAGGCCCCGTAGCGCAGTTGGTTAGCGCGCCGCCCTGTCACGGCGGAGGTCGCGGGTTCAAGTCCCGTCGGGGTCGCTCCGCACGCCTCGTGCTCCACGAGGCCAGGTAGCTCAGCTGGCAGAGCGTCCGACTGAAAATCGGAAGGTCGGCGGTTCGATCCCGCCCCTGGCCACCACAGCGCGTGACGCTGACCGGCGGGGATGGCACTCCGTGAGCGGCAGTGCCCGCCCCATCGGGCCCAGGTGCAGCAACGGGTGCAGCCACCGCTCGGCACGGATCGACTGCTGAGGCGCCCCTCGAGCCGGTTCAGCGCCGTCCGCTGCTCGTCGAGGACGACGGAGGCGTGGATCTCCGTCGTACCGTGGTGGTGAAGACCAGGCCGCAGCCCGGGGTGCCGGCGGCGAGCAGCTCTGCGGCCTGGTGGGCCCGATGGGCCTCGAGGGCTCGGACGCAGACACCGGGCAAGGGCACCTGCCGGTCGGAGGCCCGCGACTCGGTCGGCACCGGCTGCAGCTCGGCGTTGACCCGCTGGAGGCTCTGGCGGACCTCGAGGACCCCGCGGTCGAGGTCGACGGCGTCCCAGGACAGCCCCAGCAGCTCCGTGCGGCGCAGACCGGGGTGGAGCGCGAGGACGTACAGCACCTCGAGTCGGTCACCCTCGGCGTGGTGGAGCAGGTGCCGGCTCCGCCCGATGCTCAGGCCCCGGTCGACCTGGTAGCGAGGGCCCGGGAGGCGGTCCTCCGGCTCGATGAAGTGGCCAGCGTCATCGTGAGGTCCGTGCCCTGACCTGGGCCGGGCAGCTGTGCGGGCCCCCGGCGCGTCCGACGGGCACCGCGAGGAGGGTCCCCGCAAGCATCGGCGACTCCTCGGCGACCTCGGCCCGGCGGACGGCATCGACTGGGGTTGGTTCTGCTCAGCGGCGCCGGCCCGCCCCTGCCCGCTCAGCACACCGGCTGCCGTGGTGTCGACGACTGACGTGCCCGGGGCCTGTCATCGTTGATCCTCAACACCACTCGTCGACGCGCCTGACCTGTGCCGACGCGGTCGCCGCCGTGAGCGTCGGCGACCCGTCGTCTTCCACCGCAGACGAGGGTCGCCGGAGCACGTCCTGGCGAGCCGCCACCCCTGCCCCCCACAGTCGCTGCGCGCGCGAGGCGGCGGTCGACGACGGCTCGACGCGAGGCCTCGCCGAGGTCATACCTGCTGGAGGTGAGGTGCGGCCGGTGTGAAGGCGGCTGCTGGCATGATCGGCTCGCGCCGGATCGCCCGCGCTGAGAGGTGGTAGACGCCGCGGGCGTCGCGGTCGAACTCGGGCCAGGGCAGTGTGCCGTCGGTGGCGTAGGAGACCCAGAGGCCGTGGACGTGGTCGGCCAGGTCCTGGGGCGGGGCGGTGCCGGTCAGGCCGCGGGGTCCGGTGGTGGTGTGCAGGGTGTCGAAGACGAACGGCAGGTCGACCCCGTGCGCCGCGCCGAGCCGCCCACCGGCTGCGGGCGACCTCCAGTCGAGCTCGTAGACGTGGGTGCGGCCCTGGTGCGCCTCGGCGTACTGGCGTGACGGCCAGCGGAAGGCCATGTCGGTCAGGACGCGGGCGAGGACCTCCCCGCCGCGCTCGCCGGGCCCGCCGGGCCCGTGGTCGGCGTAGGCGGCGAACAGGGCGCGGGAGCGGGGGGCCACGCGCCCGAGCAGCCACCGCGCGGCCCACCGCGGCAGGAGGTCGAGGCGGGTGGGGGCGAACCAGGAGTTCGCCTCCTGCGCCGTCGTCCCGATCAGGACATCGACGTCGGCGCCCGCTCCCGCCGCCAGGGCTTCGAGCGGGTGGCGGGGGAGGACGTCGTCGCCGACCACGGGGTTGACCACGCCGAGGCCGAAGGAGGGGTCGACGCCGTCCTCGTCCCGCAGGTCCACCCGCCCCGGGCGTGACACCCGGCTCAGCGCGGCCACGCAGCGCTCGGCGTCCGCGGAGCCGAAGCCCTCGACGTCGGCGGGCACACCCAGCACCCGGGCGACCGCGGCGACGGTGCGGCGCGCCACGTGCAGGGAGTAGACCGCCGATCCGTGCCCGCTCTGGATGACGGCGCGCCGGAAGAGCTCGGTGGTCAGGGGGCTGGTGACCAGGCAGGCGACGGCGATCCCACCGCCGGACTCCCCGAAGACGGTGACGTTGGCCGGGTCGCCGCCGAAGGCTGCGATGTCGTCCTGGACCCAGGTGAAGGCGGCGATCGTGTCGCGCAGCCCCAGGTTGGTCGGCGCACCGGGGATGGGCAGGAACCCCTCGACGCCGAGGCGGTAGTTGAGGCCCACGGCCACCACGCCGTCGCGCGCGAAGGCGGTGCCGTCGTACGCCGGCGCGTCCTTCGTGCCCAGCACCAGGCCGCCACCGTGGACGTAGACCACCACCGGGCGCGACCGGCTCCCGGTCGGCGCCCACACGTTGAGGGTCAGGAAGTCGTCCCCGCGCCGCCACCGAGCCCCCGAGACCGGGAAGACGTCGAGGCTTGCGAGGGAGGTGCTGGCCCGCTGCGGTGCGCTCGGCCCGGGCTCGAGCGCCTCGCGCACCCCCGACCACGCCGGCACCGGTCGGGGCTCGGCGAAGCGCAAGGCACCGACCGGTGGCGCGGCGTACGGCACCCCCAGGAAGGTCGCGACGCCGTTCGTGGACCTCCCCCGCACGATGCCCGAGCTCAGCGCGACGTCGATCGGTGTCCTGCCCATGGTGATCGCCTCATTCCGATGGAGTGCTGAATCCAGGCACTCCGCGCCAAGGTGGCACTTGGTATCAAGACGGTGCTGAGTGCCAGTGCGACGGTAGGGTGATCGCATGAGCGAGCAGGTGGTCGCGGGCGGCCGCCTGTGGGACCGCACCCGGCGTGCGGTGCAGGAGCAGGTGGTGGAGGTCGCGCTGTCGCTGTTCGCCGATCAGGGCTTCGACGCCACGACGATCGACCAGATCGCCCGCGCCGCGGGGATCTCCCGCCGCACCTTCTTCCGCTACTTCGGCACCAAGGAGGACCTCGTCCTCGGCGACACCGACGAGCAGCGCCGGGTGCTGGCCGCGGCCCTGGAGGCCAGGCCACCGCACGAGGACCCCTGGACCGCCCTGCGGCGCGCCGCCGAGGCGCTGCCCGAGGCGCAGGTGCCTCCGGCACGGGCCCTCGCCGTCGCCCAGCTGGTCGTCACCAGCGCGTCGTTGGAGGCGAGGCACCTGCAGAAGCACGCGGCGTGGCAGGAGGTGCTGGCCCCACTGGTCGCCCGCCGCATGGGCCTCGACACCTCGCCGGCCCCCGACGTGCGCGCCACGGCCGTCGTCGCCGCCGCGCTGGCCTGCCTCGACGTCGCCACGCGCGCGTGGCTGGGCAGCGGGGGTCGCCGCTCGCTCGAGGACCTCTACGCCGATGCCGTCGACGCTGTCAGGGGCAGCTGACGCCAGCCGAGCAGACGTTGCAGGCACGACTCGGAGATCCCGAAGCGCGGGCGGACGACCGTGGACTCGCACTAATGCAAGACCTCTTGCATTCCGGCTCGTCTCGCTCGTAGGTTCAGCTCATGACGGACGTGGTGGAGAGTTCCGAGGTCTCGGTCCTGCTCGACGAGCTGACGCGGGCGGCCGGCAGGGAGGACCCGTACTCCCGCTACTCCCGGCTCCGCGAGATCGCGCCCGTCGTCCGCGCCGACGACGGCACGCTGGTGGTCACCGGGTACGCCGGCTGCGTCGCGGTCACGCGCGATCCCCGGTTCGGCAACCCGCCGTCGCAGGCGATGGAGTTCATCGCTCCCGGCTGGGAGGACCACCCGGCCACGAGGCTGCTGTTCACCAGCATGCTGATGACGAACCCGCCTGATCACACCCGCCTGCGCCGCCTGGTCAGCTCCTCCTTCACCGCCCGCCGGGTGCAGGCCCTGCAGCCTCGCATCGCCGAGATGGTCGAGGACCGCCTGGACCACGTGGACGGCGAGATCGACTTCGTCGAGGCGTTCGCCCTGCCCTTCCCGGTCGACGTCATCAGCGAGCTGGTCGGCGTTCCCGAGGCTGACCGGGCCCGGTTCCGGGGCCTGGTCCGCGACTGGGGCCGCATCCTCGAGGCGGTCACGCCCGAGGCGCTGCAGAAGGCCGACCCGGCCGCGGCCGCGATCCGCGACTACCTGGCGGACCTGGCGCAGGAACGCCGTGAGGAACCGGGCGAGGACCTCATCAGCGCCCTCGTCGCCGTCGAGGAGGGCGAGCAGCTCACCGAGGACGAGCTGGTGACCATGGTGGCCCTGCTCTTCGCCGCGGGCTTCGCGACCACCACGAACCTGCTCGCCAACAGCCTCGTCTGCCTGCTGCGCGATCCTGACCAGCTCGCCCGCCTGCGCGCCGACCCCGCTCTGGCGCCGTCCGCGGTGGAAGAGCTCCTGCGGTACGACAGCCCGGTGCAACTGGTCAGGCGCATGGCCCTCGAGGACACCGAGATCTCCGGCGCACGGATCCGCGCCGGAGAGCGCGTCGTCGCCCACCTCGGCGCCGGCAACCGCGACCCGCAGCGCTTCGCCGACCCCGACCGCCTGGACCTCACTCGCGCGGACAACGCGCCGCTGTCCTTCGGTGGTGGCATCCACTACTGCCTGGGTGCGCCGCTGGCCCGCTTGGAGGCCCAGACCGCGATCCCGGCGCTGGTGACGCGCTTCCCGAACCTGCAGCTGACCGGTGCGCCCGCACGGCGCGACAGCCTGGTCATCCGCGGCTACACCGCCCTGCCGATCAGCGTGGGCTGACCCTCGAGGCAGGTGAGAGGGGCGTGGCCTGATCAGGAGGCCGCGTGCTGGTGCGGGGTGGAGAACGCGCGCCGGTAGGCGGCCGGGCTGGTGCCGACGACGGCAGCGAAGCGCTCCCGGAAGGTGGTCGCCGAGGCGAAGCCGACCTCGGTGGCGATGCGCTCGATCGGGTGGGCGGTGGTCTCCAGCAGGTGCTGGGCGCGGTGGATGCGGGCGCGGTGCAGCCAGGCCAGGGGAGTGGTGCCGGTCTGCTCGGCGAAGCGGCGCGAGAGGGTGCGGGTGCTCATCCGCGCCTGGGCGGCGATCGCGGCCAGGTCCAGGTCATCGGCGTGGTGCTCCTCCACCCACGCCAGCAGCGGGGCCAGGGACGAGCCCTCGGGGGCGGGTGGGGCGTGGGTGATGAACTGCGCCTGGCCGCCGGCGCGCTCCAGCGGCATCACCGACAGGCGGGCGACCTCGGCGGCGACGGCCGCGCCGTGGTCGCGGCGGACCAGGTGCAGGCACAGGTCCAGGCCGGCGGCGGCACCGGCGGAGGTCAGCAGCTGGCCGTTGTCGACGTAGAGCACGTCCGGGTCGACCTCGACCTGCGGATGGCGACGGGCCAGCGCGTCGGCGCCGGCCCAGTGGGTGGTGGCGCGGGTGCCGTCCAGCAGGCCGGTGGCGGCCAGGGTGAAGGCGCCGGCGCAGATGGAGGCGATGCGGGTGCCGGCGGCCGCGGCCTGGCGCAGGGCCGCCAGCACGTCCGGGTCGACGGGCGCGGTGGGGTCGGCCACACCGGGGACGATGACCGTGTCCGCCTCGACCAGGGCGTCCAGGCCCCGCTGCGGGCGCAGCCGGAAGGCGCCGGCGTCGACGTCGCGGTCCGGGCCGCTCGCCGCGGCGGTCAGCACGCGGTAGGCGCTGGTCCCGTCGGGCAGTCGGGTGCGCCCGAAGGTCTCCAGCGGCACCGCCAGGTCGAAGGCGATGACGCCGTCCAGTGCGAGGACGACCACCGTGTGCACCGCATGACACTACCCCCGCCCTGGCGAGATGCCGTCGCTCGTTGGCGTTCTCGCCACTGCCGGGACGCCGGTCGTCCTGCCTGGCCTGCGAGGCATGGACCTCGTGCCGCCGAACTCGCCCGCCCTGCCGGATCCGTCCACGTCGCCCGACCCGACCGACCCGTTCGCCGCATCCACTGCTGCGCGGCCCCTGCGGACGCAGGTGGTCCTCTTCGACGGCTTCGACCTGCTGGACGTCATCGCCCCGTTCGAGGTGCTGCACGCCGGCGGGGAGGCCGCCGGGAGTGCGCTGGTCGTCGAGCTGGCCAGCGCCGAGGGCCCGCGCGAGGTCCTCAGCGGCACCGGCGGAGTGAGCCTGCGCGCTACTGCTGCCCTGGACCCGGGCGCGGACGTCCTCGTCGTGCCCGGCGCCTCCGGCCCGGTGGACGACCCGCAGGAGCTGGGCCTGGAGACCATCCCGGTGCTGCTTTCGCGGACCTCGGACACCCCGCTGCCGGCCCTGGTGGGCCAGGCGATGGCTCGGGAGGGGACCGTGGTGGCCACCGTGTGCGGCGGCTCCCTGGCGCTGGCGATGGCCGGGCTGCTGGTCGGGCGGCGCGCGGTGACCCACCACCTGGGCATGGACGTCCTGGAGGCCACCGGCGCGCTCCGGGTGCGCGCCCGCGTCGTGGAGGACGGGCGGCTGATCAGCGCCGGCGGGGTCACCTCTGGCCTCGCCCTCGGCCTGCACCTGCTCGAGCGCCTGCTCGACCCGCAGGTGACCTTGGACGTGGCGGAGCTCTTCGAGCACGAGCGGCGCGGCACCACCTGGCGCGCGCCCACCCCGGCAGCTCCCGCCGGTCCGGGGCCCAGGGCATGAGCGGCATGAGCGGGGCGGGTGGTGCCAGCCGCGCCGAGGGCTCGTGGCAGCTGGTCATCCGCACCCCGGTCGGCCGCCAGGACGTCGTGCTGGACCTCGCCCAGGACGAGGCCGGTGGCCTGGGGGGCACGGCCCGCAGCAAGGACGAGACCGTCTCCTCGGAGCGCGTGCACCTGGACGGCGACCGGTTGACCTGGTCGCAGTCGATCACACGGCCGATGCGCCTGCGGCTGGACTTCGAGGTCGTCCTGGACGGGGACCGGCTGCACGGGCACTCCCGCGCCGGGCGGTTGCCGCGCTCGAGCGTCACCGGTCAGCGCACCAGCCACCCAGGAGCATGAACGCACCGCTGGCAGCCTGGACGTGCCGGTCGACTCCTCGGGTCGCGTTCCTGAAGTCGGTGCTCGAGCGCTTCGCGGAGCACGCGTTCTGAGCGGGTCCTCTGCTCGAGGTGGGCTCGATGCCGTCCTGCCCAGGGCGGCATCGGCGATGAGCGCGTCTTCGAGGTCGGCGTCCTGCTCCTCACGGCCGAGAGGACCGCCCAGGCTGGTGGTGGGCAGTGCGGGCGGGCCAGGCCCTTGGCGATCGCTCCGGTGATGCCCAGGTAGCGGCCGAAGTCGCTGGCGACTCAGGGGAGCTCCGACGTCCAGTCCGGGTGCCCGGGCATGGGGGGCGTCGTGCTGCCGTACACCCAGCTGTCGACGTAGGGCTGCAGGTCGCGTCCTGCCACCTCGCTCGCGACCCTGGTGAAGTCCGCCGTGCTCGCCGAGCGTCCCCGGTGCTCGGCGAAGAAGGCCTGCTCGATGCGCGCGAAGACGTCGGGCCCGACCAGCTCGCGCAGCCCGTACAGCGTCAGGGCGCCGGGGGCGTTGGTGTCGAAGAGCACGCCGAGCGACGACGTGAGCCGGCCGGGGGGTCCGCTCTGCTGGCGCTGGGCCGCGTCGGCGGCGTACACCTCCCGCATCGTCGCGTCCAGGTCCTGCCCGCCGTGCTCGGAGGCCCACAGCCACTGGTAGTAGGTCGCGTGCCCCTCGCTGAGCCACATGTCGTCCCAGGTGCGCACCGAGACGGCGTTGCCGAACCACTGGTGGACCAGCTCGTGCACCATGGTCGGGGCCTCCTGGTCCCCGGGCAGCCCCAGCTCGGCGGCGGAGAGCGTCGAGAGGGTCGCCGTCTCCAGCGCGACGCCGTTGTAGTCGCTGTCGACGGCCAGGACGCCGTAGCTGTCGAAGGGGTACTCCACCCCCAGCGCGGACTCCACCCACTGCAGCTGCTCCGCGGTGTCGTCGGCCGACGCCGCCAGCTCGGGCCGGTCCGCCGGGATCCAGCTGGTGATCGGCAGCCCGCGCGGACCCTCCTGGGCCACCGGCCGGAAGCGCCCCACCGCGACCTGCACGACGTGGGTGGGGATGTCGTCGTCGGTGCGGTAGGTGACCGTCCGCGTGCCGGGTCCTTCCGGTGCCTCGGAGACCAGGGTGCCGTTGGCGACCACCTGCAGGTCCGAGGGCGCCGTGACGCGGAAGGTCGTGCGCGCCTTGTCGCCGGGCACGTCGTTGCAGGGGAAGAACAGGTGCGCCCGGTCCGGCTGGCCCATCAGGGCGAACCCGTCCGGGGTCTCGATCCAGCTCTGCCAGGGCCAGTCCGTCCCCGCCGGCAGGTCCAGGGCCGGTGACGGCGGGTTCGCCGCGCGGTCCGCGGTGAAGTCGACGCGGGTGGTGAAGGTGCGCCCGGGCGGCAGGGGGTGCTCGGGCGTGACGACCAGCTTCTCGGTCCCCGGCAGCAGCCGGAAGCCGGCCGGGTGCCCGTCGACGACGACCGCCGAGACCTCGCGCGCAGCGGCGTCCAGGCTGAACTCGGTCAGCTGCTGCTGCGCGACCGCCGTGACCAGGACGGAGCTGGTCATCGTCGTCGCGTCCGGGCGGTAGTCGTAGCTGACGTCGTAGGCCGTGGCGTCGTACCCCGTGGTGCCCAGGGCGGGGAACAGCCGCTCCCCGGCGCCGGGCTCCTCCTGCGCGGCGGTCGCCTGGCCGGCGCACGAGGTCGCGCCCAGCAGCAGCGCGGTCGCGGTCGACGCCGCCGCGGTGCGCCACGACGCGCTCGCAGGTGGGGTCCTGAAGGCCATGGTGTCCAGCTCCCTCGGTCGTGACGTCGGTCCCTCGACGCTAGGGAGCGTCGCCGCGCGGCCGCATCGCCCATTGGTCGGAGCCGTTCGGAGCCGTTCGGTGCCCGGCTCGTCGGCGTCGCCGCAGGCAGTCCGCGCGGTCCTCCCGGGGGTGGCGTGCTCAGCGGGACCCCGCGCGCCGCGGCGTGCGACTTCGGGCGGACCCGAGGTGGCGGAGTTGGTGGGGCGGCCCCGCGCCTCTACCCTCCCCGAGTGCGCCGGCCGTGGATCCTCGCTGCGCTGCTCGCCCTCCCCGCGCTGGCCACGGTCGCCCAGGCGGCGGTCGGGACCCGCTTCCTGTCCCTGTCGGTCTACGCCTTCGCCCCGCTCGTGGCCAGCATGCTGTTCCGCTGGCGGCTCACCGCGGTCTGCTGCGCGTACGTGCTGGCCCTGGCGGTGCCGATGACGCTCGCCGACGACACGTTCTCCCCGCTGGTCGACCTCGCCCGCGTCACCTCCGTGGTGCCGCTGCTGGTGCTCGCCGTCGTCAACGCCGTCCTCCGCGAGCGGCGCGAGGCGCGGCTGCGCGACGTGACCGCCGTGGCGCGCGTCGCCCAGGACGCGATCCTGCGCGAGCTGCCGCCGGTGGTCGCCGGCGTGCCGCTGGCGGCCCGGTACCGCTCGGCGGCCGCCGAGTCGCGGGTGGGCGGCGACCTGTACGAGGCGGTCGCCGCGCCGGCCGGGCTGCGCCTGGTCGTCGGCGACGTGCGCGGCAAGGGCCTGGAGGCGGTGCGCACCGCCGCGCACACCGTGGCGGCCTTCCGCGAGGCGGCGCACGCGCCGGGCGCCTCCCTGCCGGACGTCGTCGCCGCCGTGGACGCCAGCACCTCGCGCCACCTGGGCGAGGAGGACTTCGTCACCGCCGTAGTCGCCGAGCTCACCGACGCCGGGGTGCTGCGCCTGGCCAACTGCGGCCACCCGGCCCCGGTGGTCCTCACCCCGGACGGGCGGGCCGCGGAGCTGGCCCCGGCGCGCCCGACCACGCCGCTGGGGCTGGGCCCGCGCCCGGTGGTGGAGGAGCACCAGCTGGCGCCCGGGACCCGGGTGCTCTTCTACAGCGACGGGCTGATCGAGGCCCGCGACCGCGCGGGCGCGTTCTTCTCCCTCGACCAGCACGTCGGCGTCCTCGCCGGCGGCAGCCTCACCAGCGCCCTGGACCGCCTGCTGGCGGAGCACGCGTCCTTCTCCCGCTCCCTGGCCGACGACCTGGTCGTGCTGGTCCTGGAGGTGCCGGCGGTCCTGCCCCAGCCCCGGCCCGGCCGGGCGGGCGCGCAGCGGGCGGGCGCCTGGCCCGTGCCGCCGCGCACCATCACGATCCGGCTCCCGCGCGGCGGCCGGCCGTCGGCGAGGGCGTGGGGCCCGGCCGACGACGCCGCGGTCGCCGCCGGGAGCGGCGCGAGAGCCGGCCAGACCTCCCAGACCTCCCGGAGCCCTCGGACCTCTCAGACCTCCTCGTCGGGGCCCTGCCCGGGGATTCCGGCCAGCAGCGCGCGCACCTCCGACTCGCGGTAGCGCCGGTGCCCGCCCAGCGTGCGGATCGACGTCAGCTTGCCCGCCTTGGCCCAGCGAGTGACGGTCTTGGGGTCCACGCGGAAGAGGGCGGCGACCTCGGCCGGGGTCAGCAGAGTCTCGGCCTGGGGTGCCTGCACGGTGCTCATCGCGTCTCCTCCTGTGCCGCGTGCGCACCACGGCGTGGTGCGGGCGGGCGCTCGCGTCGGGTCGACCGCCCGGCCGGAGCGGATGCCCGCTCCGGCCGTCTGGACGATTCGGGAGAATGGTGACCCACCGTGGTCGTCCATGTGCGGAGACTCGCCGAACTGGTGCCGCTGATCGCGTGTCGCCGGGGTGTCGCCGCGCCGCCGGGGACGATGGGGCTGCGCCGATCGCGCGGCTGCGGTGATGGAACGAGCGGTGAGCCTGTATCGTTCAGTCCCTGGAGAGCCAACCGCTCCGGGGCCGCCCCACGGGCCTGTCCCGGCCACGACGCATGAGGGGGTCGACGCCATGGGGCGCGGCCGTCAGAAAGCCAAGCAGACGAAGGTCGCCCGGCAGCTGAAGTACTACAGCCCGGAGACCGACTACAACGCTCTGCAGCGCGAACTCGGCGGTGGAGGGTCCGCGTACGTCGAGCACGACGCACCCGCGGACACCGACACCGGGGACGACGCCGACCCCTACGAGGACTGGAACCGCCGCTCCGGCTGACGCGGGCGGCGCTGGCGCCGGGCGTCAGGCGGGGTGGGTCCCCACCAGCCGGACGCCGCCGCCGTCCACGCCCTTGGCCCCGCGCACCGCGCCGTCCGGCGACCCGGTGCTCCTGCTCGCCGTCACGCGCCCGGCGACCCACGCCGGGACGCCGGCGGCGCTGAGGGAGCGCAGGACGGCGTCCACGCCGTCCGGCGCGACGACGGCGACCATGCCGACGCCCTGGTTCAGGGTGCGCTCGACGTCCTCGGGCGGCACGCGCCCCAGGTCGCGCACGAGCGAGAACACCGGCGGCGGGGTCCACGTGGCGCGGTCGACCTCGGCGTCCAGCCCCGGCGGCAGCACGCGCGCGAGGTTGGCGGCCAGCCCGCCGCCCGTCACGTGCGAGAACGCGCGCACGCCGCACCGGGGGTCGCGCGCGAGCGCCAGGCAGGGGCGGGCGTACAGGCGCGTGGGCTCGAGGAGCTCCTCGCCGAGGGCGCGCCCGAGCTCGGGCACGTGCCGCTCCAGCGACCACCCGGCGTCGGCGACCACGCGGCGCACGAGCGAGTAGCCGTTGGAGTGCAGCCCGGAGGACGCCAGCGCGACCACGGCGTCCCCGTCGCGCACGCGGTCGGGCCCGAGGAGGTCGTCCGCCTCCACGACGCCCGTCGCGGCGCCGGCGACGTCGTACTCGTCGGGGCCCAGCAGCCCCGGGTGCTCGGCGGTCTCGCCGCCGACGAGCGCCGCGCCGACCTCGGTGCAGGCGCGGGCGATCCCGGCGACGACCGCGGCGATGCGCTCGGGCACCACGCGCCCGCACGCGACGTAGTCGGTCATGAACAGCGGCTCGGCGCCGCACACGACGAGGTCGTCGACGACCATGGCGACGAGGTCCTGCCCGATGGTGCCGTGCTCGTCCATGGCCCGGGCGATCGCGACCTTGGTGCCCACGCCGTCGGTGCTGGTGGCCAGGAGCGGGCGGCGCAGGCCCAGCAGCCGCGAGGCGTCGTAGAGGCCGGCGAACCCCCCGATGCCGCCGAGCACCTGCGGGCCGTGGGTGGCCGCGACGGCCGCCCGCATCAGCGCGACCGCCCGGTCGCCCGCCTCGACGTCGACGCCCGCGGCCGCGTAGGTGGTGGGCGGTGCGGCGTCCTGGCCCGCCGCGCCGCTCACAGGGCGGACGGCGCAGGGACGGACGGCGCAGGGACGGACGGCGCAGGGACGGACGGCGCGGGGACGTCCAGCTCCAGCTGGCCCTGCTGCGCGCCGGCCGCCTGGCCGGTGAGGCGGACGTCGTCCGGCAGCCCGGCGGGGTAGGAGCCGGTGAAGCACGCGGTGCACAGGCGCTCGCGCGGCTGCGCGGCGGCCTCGACCATGCCGTCCAGGGAGATGTGGCCGAGGGAGTCGGCGCCGATGCTCGCGCACACCTCCCGCACGGCCAGGCCGGAGGCGACGAGCTCCGCGCGGCTGGCGAAGTCGATGCCGTAGAAGCACGGCCACTTCACGGGCGGCGAGGAGATGCGCACGTGCACCTCGGCGGCGCCGGCCTCGCGCAGCATCCGCACCAGCGCCCGCTGGGTGTTGCCGCGCACGATCGAGTCGTCGACCACGACGAGGCGCTTGCCGGCGATGACGGAGCGCAGCGGGTTCAGCTTCAGCCGGATCCCCAGCTGCCGGATCGTCTGGCTCGGCTGGATGAACGTGCGGCCGACGTAGGAGTTCTTCACCAGGCCCTGGCCGTACGGGATGCCCGAGGCGTCGGCGTAGCCGATCGCCGCCGGCGTGCCGGACTCTGGCACGGGGATCACGAGGTCGGCCTCGACGGGGTGCTCCCGGGCCAGGCGCCGGCCCATCTCCACGCGCGCCTCGTGCACGGGGCGGCCCGCGATCGTGGTGTCGGGGCGCGCGAGGTAGACGTACTCGAAGACGCAGCCGGTCGGCGTCGCGGGCGCGAAGCGGGAGACGCGCAGGCCGTCGGCGTCGATGGCGACGAGCTCGCCGGGCTCGACCTCGCGCACGGAGCTGGCGCCGACGATGTCCAGGGCCGTCGTCTCGCTCGCGACGACCCAGCCGCGCTCGAGGCGCCCGAGGACCAGCGGGCGCACGCCGTGCGGGTCGCGGGCCGCGTACAGGGTGCTCTCGTCCATGAAGACGAGGCTGAAGGCGCCGCACAGCAGGGGCAGCACCTCCATCGCCGTGGCCTCGAGCGTGTGGTCGAGGTCGCCGGTCAGCAGGGCCGTGACGAGCGCGGTGTCCGTGGTGTTGCCGCGCGCGATCTCCGCGCCGGCGGCGGCGCCGTAGCGCTCGGCCACCAGGCGCCGCAGGTGGGCCGTGTTCGTCAGGTTGCCGTTGTGCGCCAGCGCCACCGTGCCCGCGGCGGTCGCGCCCAGCGTCGGCTGGGCGTTCTCCCACTGGCTGGCGCCGGTCGTGGAGTAGCGGGTGTGGCCGATCGCCACGTGGCCCCTCAGCCCCTGCAGCGACGCCTCGTCGAAGACCTGGGAGACCAGGCCCATGTCCTTGTAGACGAGGATCTGCTCCCCGGTGCTGGCGGCGATGCCCGCCGACTCCTGCCCCCGGTGCTGGAGGGCGTAGAGCCCGAAGTAGGCGAGCCGGGCGACCTCCTCGCCCGGCGCCCAGACCCCGAAGACGCCGCAGGCGTCCTGGGGGGCCTTCTCGCCCGGCATCAGGTCGTGGCTGAGTCGTCCGTCCGCGCGGGCCACGCGACCATGGTGGCACAGCCGGGCGGGTGGGCTCAGCGCCGCCGGGCCGCGAGCACCGCCGCCAGGGCCCCCAGCAGGCCGCCGCCGAGCCCCAGGACGACGCACAGGTAGCCGAGCACGGTGCCGTAGCTGTACTCCCCCTCCGGCTGGGAGAAGGTCAGCACCAGCGCGGCCAGCAGGCCGGCGAGCACGCCCACGGCGACGAACCGGCCGTAGCGGGGCTCCCGGCGGATCCGGCCCCGGCGCACCGGCTCGCCCGGACGCGGGCCCGCGGGCTGCTCACCCTCCGGCTGGCTCACCCGACGACCGTACCGGCGGCTCGGCGGGCGCCGTCAGCGGCAGCCACGGCGACAGGTCCGCGCGCTGCCCGCTGGCGCGCACGCGCCCCTGGGCGAGCGCGTCGGACCACGCCAGGTCGCCCGCGGCCAGGGCCAGCCAGGTCGCCGCGTCGGCCTCGACGACGTTGGGCGGGGTGCCGCGCGTGTGCCGCGGGCCCGGGACGCACTGGACCACCCCGAACGGGGCGACGCGCACCTCGACGGTGTGCCCGGGCGCGCGCAGCGCGAGGTCCTCCAGCGTCGAGCGCACGGCCGTGGCCGTGGTGGTGCGGTCGGCGGCCGTCGGGTCCGCGCGCCAGGCTGCGAGCGCGGCCCGGCCGGCGACCGGGTCGGTGCGGCGTCGGGCGGGCACGCTCCCACTGTGCCTCACCACGGCGAGAACAGGACGGCGAGGTGGGCCTGCGCCAGGGACGCGTCGAGGAGGACGGCGAAGCCGACGGCGAACCCGCCGTCCGGCGCGGCGAGCCTGTCCCGCAGCACCTCGGCGGCACCCGCGGGCGAGCCGTCGACGACGGCTGCGAGCTCGGCGTCCGCCAGCGGGACGGCGGCGCGGTGCCCGCCCCGGCGATCGCAGCGAGTCCACCCGGGCGGCACGGGCTCGCCCGGGTCCCACGGCAGCGCAGCGGTGCGCAGGGCGAAGCTGCCCTCGCCCGCGCGGGACAGCTCCACCCACGGACCGTCCGCCGGGTGCCCGCACGCGGCGCGCGGGAGCGCGGACACCGCGAGCCCGAGCTGCCGCGCCAGGCGGGCGCGCGCTCCCCGCAGCTGGTCGACGAGGCCCGCCCCGGGCACCAGAGGCACCTGCAGGCCGACGACGTCGCGCTCCCGGACCGCGACGACGCGCTCCGCGCCGTCGACCGGCAGGTGGTCGCGCAGGCGCTGCAGCAGCTCCTCGACGCGGGCGATGTGAGCGATCACCGCCGACCGGTCGCCGGAGGCGACGACGCCGGCGGCCCGCCCCAGGCCCATGCCCGTCGCGCGCAGGGCGTGCAGGAGGCGGCCCGCGCCGATCTGCCCCGGCGCGTACCGCCGCCACCCCGTCCCCGGGTCGACCTCCGCCGGCGTGAGCAGGCCGCGCTCGTCGTAGCGGCGCAGCAGGTGCACCGGGATGCCGGTCCGCAGCGAGAAGACGGCCGGCGTCAGGCCAGGGTGCGGCAGGAGGGAGGACACGTCCGCAGGGTGGCAGCCGGCGCGCCTTCGGCGTCCCCACCCGGCCGGTCCTGTGGACGAGCGCACCCGACCCCGTGCACGAGCGCACGGAGCGGGGGTGTTCTCCTCGAGCGAGCCTGACGGGAGGTGAGGCTCCCGGAGCGTTCCTGTGGACAGCCGTGCGGTGTCCACAGGATGAGGACCGCGAACCTCACCCGCGGTGAGGCTCGCTGGAGGAGAACACCACCTCCGCGCGGCCTCCACGGGCGTCCCGCGTCAGCCGGCGGGTGCGGCCGGTCGCGCGCGATCGGTCAGCGCGACCGGTCAGCGCGATCGGTCAGCGTGATCGGTCAGGCGGGGGCGGGGACGCCCGCGAAGGCCCGGGGCAGCGGCGCCGCGTGCACCTCGCGCAGCTCGGCCAGGGGCACGGTGAAGAGCTCCTGGACGTCGAGCGCGGCGTCGTCCCCGGTGCCGTCGGTGACGCCGATGCGCAGGTGCGGCACGCGGCGGGCGGTGCACATGTCGGTGAAGCGCACCTCCTCGCTGCGGGGCACCGCGACGAGCACGCGCCCGGTGGACTCGGCGAACAGGGCGCTGGCCAGGTCGACGCCGTCGCGCTCGCGCAGCTCGCCCAGCCACACGCGGGCGCCGACGCCGGAGCGCAGGCAGGCCTCGACGAGCGCCTGGGCCAGCCCGCCCTCGGACAGGTCGTGCGCGGCGTCCACGAGGCCGTCGCGGGAGGCGTTGACGAGCACGTCGGCGAGGACGCGCTCGGCCTGGAGGTCCAGGGACGGCGGCAGCCCGCCGAGGTGGCCGTGCACCACGGCGGCCCACTCGGACCCGGACAGCTCCTCGCGCGTGGTGCCGAGCAGGTGCAGGTTGAGGCCCTCCTCCCGCCAGCCGGACGGCGTGCGGCGCGAGACGTCGTCCAGGACGCCGAGGACGCCGACGACGGGAGTGGGGTGGATGGGCTCGTGGCCGGTCTGGTTGTAGAAGCTGACGTTGCCGCCGGTGACCGGGACGCCGAGCTCGGCGCAGGCGTCGGCGAGGCCGGTGACGGCCTCGGCGAACTGCCACATCACGCCCGGGTCCTCGGGGGAGCCGAAGTTCAGGCAGTCGGTGACGGCCAGCGGCGTCGCACCGGCGGTGGCGACGTTGCGGTGCGCCTCGGCGAGGGCCAGCTGCGCGCCCGCGCGGGGGTCCAGGCGGCAGTAGCGGCCGTTGGCGTCCAGCGACAGGGCGACGCCGAGCCCGGTCTCCTCGTCGACGCGCACCACGCCGGCGTCGTCGGGCGCGGCCATGGCGGTGTTGCCGAGCACGTAGCGGTCGTACTGGTCGGTCACCCACGCCCGGCTGCACAGGTTCGGCGAGCCGGCGAGGGCGAGCAGCTGCTCGCGCAGCTGCTCCGCGGTGGTCGGGCGGGGCAGGTCCTCGGCGCGGTCGGCCTGCAGCACGTCGAGCTCGGCGGGGCGGGCCGTCGGGCGGCGGTACACCGGCCCCTGGTGCGCGACCGTGCGCGGGGGCACGTCGACGACGGTCTCGCCGTGCCAGGTGATCCGCAGCCGCCCGGTGCCGGTGACCTCCCCGACCACGGTGGCCTCCACGTCCCACCGGCGGGTGATCGCCAGGAACGCGTCGAGGTCGGCGGGCCGGACGACCGCCATCATCCGCTCCTGGGACTCGCTCATCAGCACCTCCTCCGGCCGCAGGGAGGGGTCGCGCAGCGGGACGGCGTCCAGGCGCACGGCCATGCCGCCGTCCCCGGCGCTGGCCAGCTCGGCGGTGGCGCAGGACAGGCCGGCGCCGCCGAGGTCCTGCACGCCCGCGACGACGCCGGCGCGGAAGAGCTCGAGGGAGCACTCGATGAGCAGCTTCTCCTCGAACGGGTCGCCGACCTGCACGGCGGGGCGCTTGCTGGGCCCGCCGCCGCCCTCGAAGGCCTCGGAGGCGAGCACGGACACGCCGCCGATGCCGTCCCCGCCCGTGCGGGCGCCGTACAGGACGACGAGGTTGCCCTCGCCGGTGGCGCTGGCGAGGTGGATGTCCTCGTGGCGCATCACGCCGACGCACAGGGCGTTGACGAGGGGGTTGCCCTGGTAGACGGCGTCGAAGACGACCTCGCCGCCGACGTTCGGCAGGCCCAGGCAGTTGCCGTAGCCGCCGACGCCGGCGACCACGCCGGGCGCGACGCGGGCGGTGTCGGGGTGCTCCAGCGCGCCGAAGCGCAGGGAGTCCATCACCGCGACCGGGCGGGCGCCCATGGCGAGGACGTCGCGCACGATGCCGCCGACGCCCGTGGCCGCGCCCTGGTGCGGCTCGACGAAGCTGGGGTGGTTGTGGCTCTCGACCTTGAACGTCACGGCCCACCCGTCGCCGACGTCCACCACGCCGGCGTTCTCGCCGATGCCGACGAGCAGGGAGCGCCGCATCGCCTCGGTGGTCTTCTCCCCGAACTGGCGCAGGTGCACCTTGGAGGACTTGTAGGAGCAGTGCTCGCTCCACATCACCGAGTACATCGCGAGCTCGCTCGCCGTCGGGCGGCGGCCGAGGATCTCGCGGATCCGGGCGTACTCCTCCTCGCGCAGCCCCAGCTCGCCGTAGGGCAGCGCCGCGTCGGGCGTGCCGGCGGCGTGCTCGACGGTGTCCACGCCCGTGTTCGCGCCGGTGTCCACGCCGGTGTCCACGCCGGTGCTGCGGGCCGTGCTCGCGAGGCTCACACCGGAAGGCTACCGGCGGGCGCCTCCCCCTCCAGCGCACCGGCGCGGCGCAGCGCGAGCAGGCCGCGGTGGGCGCAGCTGCGCACGGTCGGCAGGGCGACGTCCAGCAGCTGCGCGATCTCGGCGTCGGGCAGCCCCTCGTAGTAGCGCAGCACGAGGACGGCGCGGTGGCGGGCCGGCAGGCGGCGCAGCGCGGCCAGCAGGGCGTCGCGGTCGCCGCTGGCGGCGTTCGGGTCGCCGACGGCGGCCTCGGGCATCGCCTCGGCCTCGGTGGGCTGCTCGCGCCGGGCGCCGCGGCGCCACCAGGACGTCGCGGCGTTGACGAGCATCCGGTTCACGTACGCGGCGGGGTCGTCCGCGGCGCTGACCCGGTCCCACTTCAGCAGCGCGGTGGCGAGGACGTCCTGGACGAGGTCCTCGGCGTCCTGCTCGCGGCGCACCAGGCCGCGCGCCATCGCCAGCATCGGGCCGCTGCGGGCGGCGACGAGCTCCTCGAAGCCCGGCGCGGTCTCGACCCGAGGAGCCCGCAGCCAGCTCACGACCGCACCGCCCGCTCCAGGGCGACGTCCAGCAGGCCGTCGACCGCGACCGCGGCGGCGGCGAGGTCGGTCGCGGGGACCACCGCCGACAGGGACACGACCGTCGTCGCCTCGGCGCCGACCGCGCGGACCTGCAACGTGCCGGCCGCGTCCGCGACCGCGCCGAGCAGGTGCTCGCCGTCCTCGTCCGCGGGACTCTCCAGGACGGTCCAGGTGCCCGTCTCCGGCGGTGGTGAGGCCGGGTCGGTGCACGAGGGCACCTGGGCCGCCAGCGCCGCCAGGTAGGCCCGCGCGCTCGCCTCGTCGTCCCAGCGGAGCACCTCCTCGCTGACGGCCGGCCTGAGCGCGACGTCGTCCGAGGGCGGTTCCGCGTCCCACACCCCGACGACGGCGTCCGCGGGCATCGGGACGTCGCTGAGCTGCTGGTCGGTGCACAGGCCGGCGACCAGCGGCTCGGGCAGGTCCTGCTCGACGTCGAGCACGGTGGGCGCCTGCAGCACCTGGGCGTCGGCCAGGACCGTCCGCACCTGCTCCAGGTCCAGCACCGACGCCTCGGTCAGCGCCCCCGGGGCGGTGGTCGTCGGCGCCGGGGCGGTTGTCGTCGGCCCCGGGGCGGGCTCGGACGGCGCCGGGGCGGCGGGGACCACCGGAGGCGCCGGCGCGCTCTGCGGCGACCCCAGCGGCACGAGGACCGCGACGCCGGCCACCGCCAGGCCCGCGACCGCCGCCCGGCGGGCGACCCGCCGCCGGTGGCGGCGGGTCGCCCGCTGCTGGACGGCGCCCAGCAGGTCCGGACCGGGTCGCGGCTGCCCGAGCGCCGCCCGCACGGCCGTGGCGACCGCGCGCTCGGCGGGGTCGTCCGGGCCGCGCGCGCTGAGGTCGGTGGTGTCGTCCACGCCGCTACGACGCACGGGCCGGTCGATCCGTCGCGGTCCGCGTCGCGCCCGGCCGGCTACCAGCTGTGGGCGACGTCGACGACGAGGCGCTGGTCGTGGTCGCCCGGCCCGTCGAGGGCGAGCACCCGGAACGGCAGCCGCGCGCGGGTGCCCAGGACGTACAGGACGTCGTCCACCTCGTCGTCCGGGTCGTGCTCGAAGAGCATGGGCGTGGCGTCGCGGAAGGTCCGGAAGCCGCCGACCCGGGCGGCGACGCCCGAGACGTCCTCCATCTCGCTCCACGTGGCGTCCTCGACCTGGATCCGCAGCGCCGCCCCGCCGCCGACGTCGAGGGCCTCCGGGTCACCGGCGGGCACGTAGCGCACGGTGGTGTCCGGGACGGGCCCGGCAAAGTCGAGGACGAACCGGTCGAAGCAGGCGTGCTGCCCCGCGCGGACGCCGACCACCGCGGCGACCTCGTCGGGGCCGCCGAGGTCCACCTGCTCCGGCGTGGAGCCCCAGCCGGTCGGGCACAGCGCCGCCGCCGCGCTCGGGGCGGTCGCGGCGGCACCGCCGACGATGAGGGCGGCGACGGCCGCGGCCCTGGTGCGGGACGAGGCGGAACGGGTGCGCATCTCAGACCTCCGGGGTGCGAGCGGAGGTCGCGCCGAGCGGCGCGTCCTCGTCAGGAGGACGCGCGATCGACCGATCGCGTTGCAGTGCGGAACCACCCGACCTCAGGCGGTCACCAGCGAGGTGAGCACCGAGGTGAAGACGCGCAGGCCGTCCGTGCCGCTGCCGGTCTGCGGGCCGAAGCCCGGCTCGGTGGCGTGCTCGGGGTGCGGCATGAGGCCGACGACGTTGCCGCGCGCGTTCGCGACGCCCGCGATGCCGCGCAGCGAGCCGTTCGGGTCGGCCCCGAGGTAGCGGAAGACCACGCGGCCCTCGGCCTCGAGCTCGTCGAGCACGCGCTGCTCGGCGACGTAGCCGCCCTCGCCGTTCTTCAGCGGGACGACGACCTCCTCGCCGGGGGCGAAGCCGGACGTCCACGCGGTGGACGCGTTCTCCACGCGCAGGCGCTGGTCGCGGCAGACGAAGGTGCGGGTGGCGTTGCGGCGCAGCGCCCCGGGCAGCACGTGGGCCTCGCACAGCACCTGGAAGCCGTTGCAGATGCCGAGCACCGGCAGGCCGCCCTCGGCCGCGCGCAGCACCTCGCCCATCACGGGCGAGAAGCGGGCGATGGCCCCGGCGCGCAGGTAGTCGCCGTAGGAGAACCCGCCCGGCAGCACCACGGCGTCGACGCCGTGCAGGTCGGCGTCCGCGTGCCAGAGCGCGACGGCCCGCCCGCCGGCGAGGCGCACGGCGCGCGCGGCGTCCCGGTCGTCGAGGCTGCCGGGGAAGGTGACGACGCCGATCCGAGGGGCCGCGCCCATCAGTAGCGCACCTCGTGCTGGTCGGTGACGAGGGACTCGTCGTCGGCGTCCACGACGCGGACGACGTCCTCGAGGACGGGGTTGGACAGCAGGGTCTCGGCGGCGCGCTGCGCGGCGGCCAGGACGTCGGGCGTGACGTCGCCGTCGACCTCGAGCTCGAACCGCTTGCCCTGGCGGACGCCGGTGAAGGCGGCGACGCCCAGGCGCGGCAGCGCGGCGGCGACCGCCTGCCCCTGCGGGTCGAGGATCTCCGGCTTCGGCATGACGTCGACGACGACCCGTCCCATGCCCGCAAGGGTAGTGGCGCGCCCTCGCGCCCGGGCTCACCGCCGAGGTCCCCCCGAGGCGCACCGGGTCTCCTGCCACCTCGACCGGCTGCTGGCGGCGCGCGGCATGACGCTGACCGAGCTGGCCGAGCGCGTGGGCGTCAGCGTGGTGAACCTGTCCGTGCTGAAGAACGACCGGGCCCGCGCGGTGCGGTTCTCGACGCTGACCGCGATCTGCGACGCGCTGGACTACCAGCCCGGGGACGTCCTGTCCGTGGCTCCGCGCCCGCCCGCGGCCTGAGGGCGGGCCGGGCGTCAGCGGGGCGTGCGCGCGCGCCGGGCGGCCGGGACGACGAGCGGCGTGCCGGTCTCCGGGTCCGGCACCACGCGGCAGCGCAGCCCGAACACCGCCTCGACCACCTCGGCCGTGACGACCTCCTCCGCGCGGCCCTGCGCGACGACGCGCCCCGCGCGCAGGGCCACCAGGTGCGTGGCGTAGCGCGCGGCGTGGTTGAGGTCGTGGAGCACGGCCACGAGCGTGCGCCCTCCGGCCGCGTGCAGGTCGGCGAGCAGGTCCATCACCTCCACCTGGTGGGCGATGTCGAGGTACGTCGTCGGCTCGTCGAGCAGCAGCAGCGGCGTCTGCTGCGCGAGCGCCATGGCCAGCCACACCCGCTGGCGCTGGCCGCCGGAGAGCTCGTCCACCATCCGCGGCGCGAGGTCCGTGACGCCGGTGGCGGCCATGGCCTCCGCGACGGCCGCCTCGTCGGCCGCCGACCAGCGGCGCAGCAGCCCCTGGTGCGGGTAGCGGCCGCGCCCGACGAGGTCCTTCACCGTCATCCCGTCCGGCGCGGTGGGGCTCTGCGGCAGCACGCCCAGGCGCCGCGCGACCTCCTTGGGCGGCAGGGTCGCGACCTCCTGCCCGTCGAGCAGCACGCTGCCGCCGCGAGGGCGCAGCACGCGCGCCAGGCCGCGCAGCAGCGTCGACTTCCCGCAGGCGTTCGGCCCGACGAGCACGGTGAACGAGCCGTCGGGCACGGAGAGGTCGAGCCCGTCGAGGACGGTGCGGTCGTCGTAGCCCAGCTGCAGGCCCGCCGCGCGCAGCCGCGACGGCGCGCCCGCCCCCACGGCGCCCGCCCCCACGGCGCTCGCCGTGCTCCCGGCGCCGCTCATGCCGCGCGCCACCTCCACTCCCTGCTGAGCAGCCACGCCAGGTAGGCCCCGCCGAGCAGCCCCGTGACCACCCCGACCGGCACCTGCGCCGGCGCGAGCACGCGCTGCGCGAGCCAGTCGGCCGCCAGCAGCAGCGTCGCGCCCACCAGCGCCGAGGCCAGCAGCTGCGGGCCGGGCGAGCGCACGAGCCGGGCGGCCACCTGGGGGGCCGCGAGCGCGACGAACGCCACGGGCCCGGCGGCCGCGACCGCGAGGGCGGCGAGCACCACGCCGACGGCCCCGACGAGCAGCTGCGTGCGCTGCACCCGCACGCCGAGCCCGACGGCGGCGTCGTCCCCGAGCGCGAGCATCCCCAGGGGCCGCACGAGCAGCGCCGCGCACGGCAGCAGGACGGCGAGCGCGACCGCGAGCGGCACCACCTGCTCCCAGCTGCGCCCGTTGAGGCTGCCGGTCAGCCACACGACGGCCTGCTGGGCGTCCTGGACCTGCCCGCGCACGAGCAGCCACGAGACCACCGCGGTGGCCAGCGCCTGCACGGCCACCCCGACCAGCACGAGCCGGTACCCGGCCGTGCCGTGCCCGGCCCGCCAGGCCAGGGCGTAGACGGCGGCCGCGGTCGCCGTCCCGCCGAGCACCGCGGACGCCGGCACGCCCCAGCCCGTGGCGCCGCCCAGGACGAGGGCGGCCACGGCGCCCGCGGAGGCGCCCATCGTGAAGCCGACGACGTCGGGGCTGCCCAGCGGGTTGCGCGTGAGCGCCTGGAACAGCGCGCCGCTGACCGCCAGGGCGACGCCCACCCCGACCGCGACGAGCACGCGCGGCAGGCGCAGCTGGAGCACGACGAAGTCCGTGCCGGGCTCGCCGGCGCCGAGCAGCGAGCGGACGACGTCCACCGGGGCGAGCGGGAACTCGCCCGTGGTCATCGCGAGGACGGCGACGGCGGCGCCGACAGCGGCCGTCGCGGCGCACACCGCGAGCGTGCGGGGCGGCAGCAGGGCCGAGCGGGCGGGGCGGCGGGCCCGCGCCCCGGTGGGCGCGCTCACCGCAGGCCGCCCACGCGGCCGCGGCGCACGAGCGCGACCAGCACCGGCGCGCCGACCGCGGCCGTGAGCACGCCGACCTGCAGCTCCCCGGGCCGGGCGAGGAGGCGGCCGAGGACGTCGGCGGCGACGAGCAGCAGCGCCCCCAGCACGGCCGCGTACGGCAGCAGCCACCGCTGCGCGGGCCCGACGAGCAGGCGCGCGGCGTGGGGGGCGGCGAGCCCGACGAACGCGATCGGCCCGACGGCCGCGGTGCCCGCGCCGCACAGCAGCGTCACCGCCACCACGGTCAGGACCCGCGTGGTGGCGACGCGGGCGCCGAGGGCTCGGCCGAGGTCCTCGCCGAGGGCCAGGGCGTCCAGCGGGCGCGCCAGCACCGCGGCGAGCACGGCGCCGGCGAGCAGGAACGGCGCGGCGTCGGCCAGCGGCTCCCAGCCGCGGGCGGCGAGGGAGCCGACGGCCCACAGGCGCCAGGCGTCGAAGGTGGCCCGGTCGGCGAGGGTGACGGCCGTGACGAGCGACTGCAGCACCGCGGTGACGGCCACCCCGGCCAGCGCCAGGCGCACGGGTGCGGTCGCCGAGCGCCCGACCGCGCCGAGCGCCGTGACGACGAGCATGGCCAGCGCCGCGCCGCCCAGCGCGAGCAGCGTCGAGCCGCGCCCGGCCACGCCGAGGGCGAGCCCGGCGACCACGGCGGCCGCGGCCCCGGCGTTGACGCCCAGCAGGCCCGGGTCGCCGAGGGGGTTGCGGGTCAGCGCCTGCAGCAGCGCCCCGGCGACGCCGAGGGCGGCGCCCACGGCCAGGCCGAGCAGGGTGCGCGGCACGCGCAGGTCGCGCACGACGATCTGGTCCTCGGAGGCCGGGTCCGCGGCCGTCAGCGCCTCCCAGACCACCGCCGGCGGCACCGCCCGCACGCCCAGCGCCAGGCTCGCCGCCGCGACCGCGACCAGGGCCAGGACGCCGAGGACCAGGCCGAGCGCCCGGCGGGCGCGGGCCGCGGGGGGCAGCAGCCCGGACGGCGCGGAGGCGGCCTCGGAGACGGCCCCGGACGCCGCCCCGGCCCCCGGCGCGGCCCGCACGGCGGGCGCGGCGGGGGTCGGGGGCACGCGCCATCCTGACCCACGGCGATCCGGTGGAGCAAGGTGAGCCTTACCTGCCTCGCCGTGGGTGTCGCCGGGGTGCCGCCGGGCGTCGACCGGGTGCCGCCGGGGTGCCGCCGGGCGTCGACCGGGTGCCGCCCGGGTGCCGCCCGGGTGTTGCCCGGGGCGCAGGGGCGGAGCAGGGTGGCCGCATGCGGATCACCCACCTCGGCCACGCCTGCCTGCTCGTCGAGGCCGGCGGCGCGCGCGTGCTGCTGGACCCCGGGGTCTTCTCCACCGGCTGGGAGGCGCTGACCGACCTGGACGCCGTCCTCGTCACCCACGCCCACCAGGACCACCTCGACAGCGAGAAGCTGCCCCAGCTGCTCGAGGCCAACGACGGCGCGCTGCTGCGCACGGAGCCGGAGCTGGCCGCCGACCTGCGCAGCACCGGCTTCGACGAGGCCGCGCTCGGGGTCCTGGCGCCGCTGCACCCGGGCGAGCACCTCGACCTCGGCGGCCTGCGCGTGCGCGCGGTCGGCGGCCAGCACGCCCTGATCCACCCCGACGTGCCGCGCGTCGGCAACGTCGGCTTCGTGCTCTCCGCCGCCGGCGAGCCCGTCCTGCTCCACCCCGGGGACTCCTACGGCACGGTCGTCGAGGACGTCGACGTCCTCGCGCTGCCCGTCAGCGCGCCGTGGGCCGCCAGCCGGGAGACGGTCGACTTCCTGCGGGAGGTCTCCCCGCGGGTCGCGATCCCCGTGCACGACGCGCTGCTGTCGGCGGCGGGCCGCCAGGTCTACCTCGGCAACCTCACCCGGCTGCTGCCCGAGGGCACCCGCCTGCACGACACGGGCGGCTCCGGCGTCGTGGAGGTGTGAGCGGTGCTGCATGCACAGCACGAGGAGAGTCTGGGCTGCTCCTCCTCGGACCCGACGACCGCGGCATCGAGCTCGAGATCGTCGTGGTGGTGTCTCCAGGTGCCCTGACCGTCATCTCCGTCATGCCCACGCACCACCGGAGCTGACCACCTGCTCCACCACGCCGACAGCGACCGGCGCCCCGGACCGCCAGGAGCACACCATGACCGAGAAGACCGTCATCAACACCGCGGACGGCCAGAGCATCGAGGCCGTCAGCGGCACCGAGGTCGACCTCGACGCCCACCCGATCACCCTGCCCACGGGCAGGGTGATCGACGAGGCGGGCGCCGCGCCGAGCGCTCGAGGAGCACCTGCAGTCCCGTTGACCGGACCGGACCGGACCGGCCGGCCGGACCTGGGCGGTCAGAGGCCGTAGCCCTCGAGCAGGCGCAGCCAGATCTCGCTGATCGTGGGGAAGGACGGCACCGCGTGCCACAGCCGCTCCAGCGGCACCTCCCCCACGACGGCGACCGTCGCGGAGTGCAGCAGCTCCGCGACGTCCTGGCCGACGAAGGTGGCGCCGACGACGACGCGGCGGTCCTCGTCGACGACGATCCGGGCCCACCCGGTGTACCCCTCGGCCTGGATCGAGGAGCCGGCGACGGCCAGGTCGAGGTCCACGCAGCGCACCCGCACGCCCGCCTCCTCCGCCTCCGCGGCCGTGGGCCCCACCGAGGCGACCTCGGGGTCGGTGAAGACCACCTGCGGGACGGCGCGCTGCTGCGCCGTCGCGGCGTGCTCGCCCCACGCGCCGTCGCGCACGGGCCGGCCGGCCGCTCGGGCGGCGACCGCGTCGCCGGTAGCCCGCGCGGAGTACTTGCCCATGTGGGTCAGGGGCGCCTGGCCGGTGACGTCGCCGGCGGCGGACAGCCACGCGCCGGGCACCCCCCGCACCAGGCCGCTGGGGTCGACCGCGAGCGGCTCCCCGGCGCTCAGGCCGACGGTCTCCAGGCCCAGGTCGCCGGTGTTCGGGCGGCGCCCGGTGGCGACGAGCAGCTCGTCCGCGACGATCCGCGCGCCGTCCTCGGTGGTCAGGGTGACCGGCCCGTCGGCGCCGGCGCGCTCGACCCGCGCCGGCGTCGTGCCGGTGCGCACGTCGACGCCCGCGGCGCGCAGGCCGTCGGCGACGAGCTCGCCGGCGCGCTCCTCGAACCGGCTCAGGACCCGCGAGTGCGCCAGCAGCACCACCTGCGACCCCAACCCCGCGAAGGCCGCGGACATCTCCACCCCGACGACGCCGCCGCCGACCACGGCCAGGCGCGCCGGGACCTCCTTCGCCGACGTCGCCTCGCGGCTGCCCCAGTGCGCCACGGCGTCCAGGCCCTCGACCGGCGGCGTGCGCGGCGTGGAGCCGGTCGCCACGACGACGGCGGAGCGGGCGGTGATGGTGGCCGTGCTGCCGTCGCGCGCCGTGACCTCCACCCGCCGCTGTCCGGCCAGGCGGCCCCAGCCGCGCACGACGGCGATGCCGGCGCCCTCGGCCCACTCCACCTGGTGCCCGTCGTCCCAGCCGGAGGTGAAGGCGTCGCGGTAGCGCAGCGCGGCGGGCACGTCGAGCTCGCCCGTGACGGCCTCGCGGGCGCCGGGCACGCGGCGCGCGGCGGCCAGGGCGTGCACCGGGCGCAGCAGCGCCTTGGACGGCATGCACGCCCAGTACGAGCACTCCCCGCCCAGCAGGTCCGCCTCGACGAGCACGGCGCTCAGCCCACCCCGCACGGCGCGGGCGGCGACGTTCTCGCCGGTGGGCCCGCCGCCGAGGACGACGACGTCGACCTCGCCGACGTCCGCCGCGCGCACCGTGCGCTGCTCGGAGAGGTGGCGCTCGTGGACGTGGGTGGCGGTCATCGCTGCATCACCCCCGCATGCTCGCGCAGCCTCAGCCCCACGTCCTGCCGGTGAGGCGCTCGTAGGCCTGCACGTAGCGCTCACGGGTGCGCTCGACGACGTCGGGGGGCAGGGGCGGCGGGGGCTCGGCGTCCCCGGGGTGCCAGCCCGTGGCGTCGGAGGTCAGCCAGTCGCGCACGTACTGCTTGTCGAAGCCGGGCTGCGCGCGCCCGGGCTCCCAGGCCTCCGCGGGCCAGAACCGGGAGGAGTCGGGCGTGAGGACCTCGTCGCCGAGGACGAGCACCTCCCGCCCGTCGGGAGCCGGGGCCAGGCCGAGCTCGAGCTTGGTGTCGGCGATGATCACACCGCGCTCGGCGGCGAGGGCGGCGGCCCGCTCGTAGACGCCCAGGGTGGCCGCGCGCAGCTGCGAGGCGAGGTCCTCGCCCACCAGCTCCGCGACGGCGGCGAGGTTGACGTTCTCGTCGTGCGAGCCGACGTCGGCCTTCGTGGACGGCGTGAACAGCGGCACCCGCAGCCGGTCGCCGTCGCGCAGGCCGTCGGGCAGCTCCACGCCCCCGACCGCGCCGGTGGCGCGGTAGTCGGCCAGCGCCGAGCCGGTCAGGTACCCGCGGGCGATGCACTCCACGGGCAGCATGCGCAGGTGCCGGCACACCATGGCCCGGCCCGCGACGGCGTCCGGCACGGGCTCGCCGAGCAGGGCGTGATGGGGCAGGTCGAGGTCCCACTCGTCCAGGCGCTCGGACCACCACAGGCTCAGGGCGGTGAGGATCGCGCCCTTGTCCGGGACCGGGGTGGGCAGGACGCGGTCGTACGCGCTGATCCGGTCGGTGGCGACGACGAGCACGCGGCTCTCGTCGGCCTCGTCGACGTACAGCTCGCGCACCTTGCCCGCGTGCAGGGGGCGCCACCCCGGCAGGTCGGTGCTGGGCCGGGGCGGGTGCGGGGAGCTCACGCGCTCGATCCTCGCAGGGCGGCGGCGGCGATGTCGGTGCGGGAGTGCGAGCCGGGCAGGTGCACGCGCGCCACGCCGGCGTAGGCGGCCGCGCGCGCGGCGGCGAGGTCGGGGCCGGTGCCCACGACGGAGAGCACCCGGCCGCCGGCGGAGACGAGGCGCCCCGCGCCGTCCAGCGCCGTGCCGGCGTGCAGCGCGTACGGCGCGCCGGGCGCCGCGGGCACGGCCTCCAGCCCGGTGACCGGGTCCCCGGTGCGCACCCGCCCGGGGTAGCCGGCCGCGGCGACGACGACCGTGACGGCGGCGTCGCGGCTCCAGCGCAGCGGCGGGACGTCGTCCAGCACCCCGGTCGCGGCCGCGTGCAGCAGCCCGCCCAGCGGCGTGCGCAGGCGGGCGAGGACGACCTGGGTCTCCGGGTCCCCGAAGCGGGCGTTGAACTCGACCACGCGCACGCCGCGGGAGGTCAGGGCGAGCCCGCAGTACAGGACCCCGGCGAACGGGGCGCCGCGGCGGTCCATCTCGTCGACGACCGGCTGCGCCACGCGCGCGACGACCTCGTCGACGAGCCCGGGCGGCGCCCACGGCAGCGGCGAGTACGCGCCCATGCCGCCCGTGTTGGGCCCGGTGTCGCCGTCGTGCGCGCGCTTGGCGTCCTGCGCGGGCGCCAGCGGCACCACGGTGCGGCCGTCGGTGAGGCAGAAGACGGAGACCTCGGGGCCGTCGAGGAACTCCTCGACGACCACGGCGCCCGTGCCGCCGCCCGTGCCGCCGCCCGTGCGGCCCAGGCAGGCGGCGGCGTGCGCGAGCGCGTCGGCGCGGTCGTCGGTGACGACCACGCCCTTGCCGGCGGCCAGGCCGTCGTCCTTGACGACGTGCGGGGCGCCGAACTCCTCCAGCGCCGCGGCGACCTGCTCGGTGGTGGTGCAGGCGCGCGCGGCGGCCGTGGGCACGCCGGCGGCGGCCATGACCTCCTTGGCGAACGCCTTGCTGCCCTCCAGGCGCGCGGCCTGCGCGGAGGGGCCGAAGCAGGCGGTGCCGGCCTGGCGCACGGCGTCCGCGACGCCCGCCACCAGCGGGGCCTCGGGACCGACGACGACGAGCTCGGCGTCGAGCTCGGCGGCCAGCGCGACCACGGCCGCCGGGTCCAGCGGGTCGAGCGGGCGGCACCCCGCCGCGCCGGGCTCGGCGGCGATCCCGGGGTTGCCGGGGGCGGCCCACACCCGCGCGACCTGCTCGTCCGCGGCCAGCGCGCGCACCAGGGCGTGCTCGCGGGCGCCGGAGCCGACGACGAGCACGCGCAGGCTCACGCTCAGCCCTCCAGGAGGTCGTGGCGGACGACGATCTCCTCGCGGTCCGGCCCCACGCCGATCGCGGAGATCCGGGCCCCGGACAGCTCCTCCAGGCGCAGCACGTACTCGCGCGCCGCGCGCGGCAGGTCCTCGAAGCGCCGGACGCCGGAGAGGTCCTCGCTCCAGCCGGGCAGCTCCTCGTAGACCGGCACGGCGTGGTGGAAGTCGGTCTGCGTCATCGGCATCTCGTCGTGGCGCACCCCGTCGACCTCGTAGGCGACGCAGACGGGGATCCGCTCGTAGCCGGTGAGGACGTCGAGCTTGGTGAGCACGAAGTCGGTGACGCCGTTGACGCGCGCGGAGTAGCGGGCGACCAGGGCGTCGTACCAGCCGGTGCGCCGCGGGCGGCCCGTCGTCGTCCCGAACTCCCCGCCGGCGCGGCGCAGGCCCTCGCCGACCTCGTCGGTCAGCTCGGTGGGGAACGGGCCCTCGCCCACGCGCGTGGTGTACGCCTTGACGACGGCGACGACGCGGTCGATGCGGTTCGGCGGCACCCCCGAGCCCGTGCAGGCGCCGCCGGCGGTGGCGTTGGACGACGTCACGAAGGGGTAGGTGCCGTGATCGACGTCCAGCAGGGTCGCCTGGCCGCCCTCGAAGACGACCGTCTTGCCCGCGTCGAGCGCGCGGGTGAGCACCAGGCCGGTGTCGGCGACCATGGGGGCGAGGCGGTCCGCGTACGAGAGCAGCTCGTCGACGACCTCGTCAGCTGTGATCGCGCGCCGGTTGTAGACCTTGACGAGCAGCTGGTTCTTGCCCTCCAGCGCCCCCTCGACCTTCTGCTGGAGGATCTTCTCGTCGAAGAGGTCCTGCACGCGCAGCCCGACGCGGTTGATCTTGTCGGCGTAGGCGGGGCCGATGCCGCGCCCGGTGGTGCCGATGCGCCGCGAGCCGAGGAAGCGCTCGGTGACCTTGTCCAGGGTGCGGTGGTACGGGGTGATCAGGTGCGCGCTCGCGGAGACCACCAGCCGCGAGCAGTCCACGCCGCGCGCGCTCAGGCCCTCGATCTCCTCGAAGAGCACCGAGAGGTCCACGACGACGCCGTTGCCGATCACGGGCGTGCAGCCGGGCGTGAGGATGCCGGACGGCAGCAGGTGCAGCGCGTACTTCTCGTCGCCGACCACGACGGTGTGGCCGGCGTTGTTGCCGCCGTTGTACTTGACGACGTGGTCGACGCGGGAGCCGAGGACGTCGGTGGCCTTGCCCTTGCCCTCGTCGCCCCACTGCGCGCCGACGAGCACGATGGCGGGCATGGAGCCTCCTGCGTCGGCGGGCGCTCCCAGGTGCCGCCCAGGAGCACCTGGGAGCATCGGAGCGCGGACGCCCTCCCCGGCGTCCGCGGCGAGGCTACCGGAGGTCCCGTGCACCGAAGAGCACCCGACGACGCACCCGTGCCCGCCCCCGGGCCGGAGGCGGGGGTGCTGGCGGTGGTCAACGGCTCCGCCGGCTCCGCGCGGCCCCTGCCCGTCGCGCGGGCGATGTCGGTGCTGCGCGCCACCGGCGACGTCGAGCTGGTCGCCACCGGCGATCGCACCGAGCTGGCCGACGCGCTGGCGTCCCTGCACGGCCGCCGGCTCGTGGTGATGGGCGGCGACGGGTCGCTGCACGCCGTCGTCCAGGCGCTCCAGCGCGCCGGGACGCTGCGCGAGGCCGGCCCCGTCGGCGTCGTCCCCCTCGGCACGGGCAACGACCTCGCCCGCTCCCTGGGCCTGCCCCTCGACGACCCGGAGGCGGCCGCGCGCGCGGCCCTGCACGGACGGGCGGCCGACATGGAGCTGATGGTCGAGGACGGCGGGGGCGTGGTCGTCAACGCCGTGCACGCCGGCATCGGGGTGGCCGCCACGCAGCGGGCCGCGCGCGCCAAGCCGCTGCTGGGCCGGGGCGCGTACCCGGCCGGGGCGCTCGCGGCCGGCGTGGTGCGCCCGTGGCACCTGCGGGTCACCGTGGACGGGCGGGTGGTGCACGACGGGCGCTCGCCGGTGCTGATGGTCGCCGCCAGCATCGGCACGACGATCGGCGGCGGAGCACCCGTCTCGCCCGGCTCGATCCCGCACGACGGCGTCGTCGACGTGATCGTCTCCACGTCGACGGGCCCGCTCGCCCGGATCGGGTACGCGAGCACGCTGCTGCGCGGGCGGCACGTGGAGCGCCGCGACGTCGCCACCACGCGCGGCGGGCGCGTCGTCCTCGAGGCCGTCGACGGGCGCCCGTTCGCGACGAACGCGGACGGCGAGACGAGCGAGCGGCGCCTGCGCTGGGGATGGCGCACGGTCGCCGACGCCTGGCAGGTCGTGCTGCCCTGAGGCGCCTGCGCCCCGGCACTCACGAGCCCCCTTGACCGCATTTGGGCGCACAACAGCGGCCCACGAGCCCGCGCCACCGCATGTGGGTGCACAACAGCGGCCCGTGGCCTGCCGCGCCCGCCGCCCCGCGCCCGTGACGAGGTCCCCCGACCTCACGGCAGCGGGGGCGTGCGGGTCGCGCGGCGCGCGGGGAGCGCGGTGGCCGCGAGCGCGATCGCGACGGTCCCCAGGGCGGTCACGGGCAGCAGCCACCCCGGTCCGGACGGCCAGGGCCGCCCGAGGAACCCGACGCCGAGCGAGGCGAGGGGGACGGCGGACAGCAGCACGCCGGCGACGACGGCGAGGGCGGCCAGGAGGAGCGCCTCGCGGCGCACGAGGCCGGTCACCTGGCGCGGCGTGGCGCCGAGGAGGCGCAGCGCGGCGAACTCGCGACGGCGCCGGGCCGTGCCGGCGACCAGGGTGTTGGCGACGCCGAGGAGCACGTAGCCGAGGAGCACGAGGCTGGCGGCGAGGTTCACCCAGACCTCCGGCGGCGCCGAGCCCAGGCCGGTGCCGCCGGCGTCCGCGCGGGCGAGCACCAGCCCGGGCCGGGAGGCCACGAGCTCGGCCAGGCGGTCCTGGGCAGCCGCGGTGCCGTCGGTGCGCACGAGGACGCTGGAGGCCAGGGGCGTGGTGGTGTGGCCGGCCGCGAGGTCCGCGGAGAGCACGAACGGCCCGAAGCCGAGGCTGCGGTCGTAGACGGCGACGACCCGGGCTCGCACGCTGGCGCCGTCGCCCAGGACCAGGGCCACCTCGCTGCCCACCTGCGCCGAGCGCCGGCGCGCGACGTCGCTGCCGAGGGCCACGGTGGCGCCGGTGAGGTCGGACAGGCTGCCGGAGCGGACGCCGAGGTCGAGCACGTCGACCGCGGCGGGGGCCAGCACGAGCGCGGGCTGGGGCTGGACGATGGTCTCGTCGAGCACGCGGGAGGGCCAGACGACGGTGGTGCTGCTCGAGGCGACGGCGGCGCGCACCCCGGGGACCGCGGCCGCGGCCGCGACGGCGTCGGGCCCCACCCCGCCGAGGGCGGGCGCGCTGATGCTCGTCGTGGCCAGGGTGCCGGCCCGCGCCTCGCGGGAGGCGGCCGCCATCACGGTGGTGTGGGTCAGGACGTCGGTGAGGACGAGGACGACGACCAGCGCGAGGGTGGCCACCGCTCCGGCACCGCGCAGCGCGCCGCCGCCCAGGTTCCTCGCGGCCAGCCACGACGGCGCCGACGCGCCGGCCGGCACCCGCGCCGCCACGGCCCTGCCGGCCCAGGACAGCACGGCCGGTGCCGCCACGGCCAGGCCGACCGCCGCGACGAGACCGGACATCGGGGCCGCCACCGCGGCCTCCAGCGTGCGGGAGACGGCGGGGACCAGGGCCATCGGGAGCGCGGAGGCGATGAGCAGCAGGCCGACGGCGGTCCTCGCCCGGGACGGGGCGCGGGGTCCGGGAACCGACTCGGCGACGGCCTCGGTCGCCGGTGCCCGCGAGGTGCGCCGGGCGGCGGCGCGGCCGGAGACGCGCACCACGGCCAGCACCAGCAGCGCCGCGACCAGCGCGGGCAGCGGGCTCCAGCTCAGCGGCAGGTCGGCTGGCACGACCCCGGTGCGCACCAGCAGGACGCGGAACGCCGCGGCCAGCGGGTAGCCGAGGCCCACGCCGACCAGCAGGGCCGGGACGGCCGCGGCCGTGGCCTGCCCTGCGGCCAGCCGG
Source organism: Quadrisphaera sp. DSM 44207 (assembly GCF_900101335.1). NCBI lineage: Bacteria > Bacillati > Actinomycetota > Actinomycetes > Kineosporiales > Kineosporiaceae > Quadrisphaera > Quadrisphaera sp. DSM 44207. The sequence continues at coordinate 144,488 of NZ_FNKA01000004.1, forward strand.
CGCACCTGCCGCGGGGTCGCCCCGACGGCGCGCAGCAGGGCCAGGTCCTGCCGCTGCGCGGCGACCACGACGCCCATCGCCCCGGCGACGATGAAGCCGACGACGAGCAGGACGGTGCCGGACAGCGAGCTGGCGAGCAGCGCCAGCTCGCCGCGGGCCGCGGCGGCGCCGACGGAGGCGGTGTCGCCCCGGGCCGCGCCGGTGGCCACGACGAGGGAGGTGCCGGACAGCTCCGCGCGCACCGCCTCGGCGAGGGCGTCGGCGCGCCCCGGCTCGGCGCGCAGGCCGACCAGGTCCACCGAGCCCGCGCGCGGACCGGCGTCGCGGCCGGCCAGCTGCGCGGCCGTGGGGTCGGCGAACAGCACGCCGGCCGGCGCGCCGGAGACGACGGCCGTCAGGTGGTACGTCGCGGGCCGGCCGCCGGCGACCACCCGCACCCGGTCGCCGGGCCGCACGTGCGCGGCGCTCGCCGTGGCGGCGTCCACGGCGACCTCGCCGGCGCCGGTGGGCGCCGCGCCCTGCACCTGCGCGCCGGCCAGCAGCTCGGTCGAGCTCCAGCCGTGCCCGGCCAGCGCGTCGTCCCCGGAGCGCACGACCCGCCCGTCGGCGGCGACGAGGGCCGCGGGGAAGGCGACGTCGCCGACCGCGGCGGCCACCCCGGGCAGGGCGGCGAGCTGGTCCACCAGGTCCGCCGGGACGGTGCGGCGCTCGGGCAGGGCGACCGCGAGGTCCTCGGCGGGGTGCAGGGACTGGTCGGCGGTGACGACGACGTCGGCGCCGGCGAGCCGCCCGGGCGCCGCGTGCGAGCGCAGGCCGGACTCCGCCAGGACGCCGTTGGCGGTGACGAGGGCGGCGCCGCCGAGGACGGCGCACACGACCGCCACCAGCGCGGCCACCCGGGTGCGCGCGGTGCGCAGCGCGAGGTACCACACGCCTCACTCACCCCCCAGGGCGAGCAGGCGGGCCGACACGCCGGCGGCGGTGGGCGCCTCGAGCACGTCCACGACGCGGCCGTCGGCCATCACGAGCGCGCGGTCGGCGCGGGCGGCGGTGCTGGGGTCGTGGGTGACCACGACGACGGTCTGGCCGAGGTCGTCGACGGCGCCGCGCAGCAGGTCGAGCACCTCGTGGGCGGTGCGCAGGTCGAGCGCGCCGGTCGGCTCGTCGGCGAAGACGACGGCCGGGCGGGCGACGAGGGCCCGCGCGATCGCCGCGCGCTGCTGCTGGCCGCCGGACAGCTCGGCCGGGCGGTGGCCCATCCACTCGCCCAGGCCCAGGCGCTCGACCAGGGTGCTCAGCCAGGCGGGGTCCGCCGGGACGCCGGCCAGGCGCAGCGGGAGGGTGATGTTGTCCGCGACGCTCAGGGCCGGCATCAGGTTGTAGGCCTGGAAGACGAACCCGGTGCGGGTGCGGCGCAGCTCGGTGCGGCGGGTCTCGTCCAGGGCGCCGACGTCGACGCCGTCGATGCGGGCGGTGCCGGTGGTCGGGACGTCGAGACCGGCCGCGCAGTGCATCAGCGTGCTCTTGCCGGACCCCGAGGGGCCGACCACAGCGGTGAAGGTGCCCGGCCGCACCGTCACGGACACGCCGTCCAGGGCCCGCACGCCACCCGGGTAGGTCCTGGTGACGTCGCGCAGCTCCACGGCCGGCGCGCCCGCGGCGCCGGGGCGCTGGGCGGGCACCGCCGCCTCCGGCGGGACGTGCACCACCGCGCGGGACCTCCCGCGCGCCAGCAGGGCGCGGACTCCGCCGCGGTCGAGGGATGAGGGCGTGTGCACGGGACTGCTCCGATCACCGAGGTCGACGGCTGGCGACGGGCCCGCCCGGCGTCGACCGGTGCCCGTGGCGTTCAGCACACCAGCCGCAGGGGGGTCGGGTCCCTCCCGCAGACGGGCCGGAGCAGGTGGTGCAGGCACTACTCCCCCGCTGCGTCGCGGGCGCGTCGCGGGTCTGCCGGGGTCCGGAGCGCCCGCGGGAGGGCGGCCGGCGAGGGCCGGAGGGCCCTGCCGCGGGCGGGAGGGCGCGGCTAGCGTGGCGGGGTGCTCGTCGCCGAGGACCTCCTGCTGCTGCTCACCGACGACGACAGCGGCAGGCTGGTGCTGGCGGGTGACCAGGTCGACGCGGCGCTGGCGGGCGCGCTGCTCGTCGAGCTGGTCCTGGGTGAGCGGGTCGACCTCACCGGCGCCGCGGACGCGGGCAGGTCGGGCCGCGTCGTGGTGCGCGACGCCTCGCCCACGGGCGACCCGCTGCTGGACGAGGCGCTGGCGCGGATCGGGGAGCGCGAGGGCAGGAGGCCGGCCGCGGTGATCGGCCCGCTGGGGAAGGGCGTGCGGGAGCGGCTGTACCAGCGCCTGGTCGCCGCCGGCGTCCTGCGCGCGGAGCACGGCACGGTGCTGGGCGTCTTCCCGCGGCGCAGCTGGCCGACGGCGGCGGCCGAGCACGAGCGCCAGCTGCGCCGGCGCCTCCTCGACGCGCTGGCGGGCGTCGAGGGCGACGACGCGCGCGTCCCGGCGCTGCTGTCCCTGCTGCACGCGCTCAAGGCGGTGGCGAAGGTCCTGGACACCGCGGCCGTGGGGCTGGACGGGCGGGGGGTCCGCCGGCGCGGCGAGGAGGTCGCCGCGGGCAGCTGGGCGTCCGCGGCGGTGCGCCGGGCCCTCGACGAGGCGATGGCCGCGGTCGTGGCCGCCACCACAGCGGCGACCGCTGCCGCCACCGCCGGCGGCAGCTGAGGACCGCCCCGCGTCCGGGTGCTGGCCTCCGCCCGCGCGCAGGACCAGGGCGTCACCGGGTGGGCGTCACCGGGTGGGCGTCACCGGGTGGGCGTCACCGGGTGGGCGTCACCGGGTGGGCGTCACCGGGTGGGCGTCACCGGGTGGGCGCCGCCTCCGGCGCCCCGGGGAGCGGGGCGGGCTCGCGCCGGCGCAGCTCGTCGAGGCGCACGAGCGCCACGCCGGCCAGGACGAGCGCGCCGCCGAGGAGCTGGACGGACGCGGGCACCTGCCCCAGCAGCAGCCAGGCGAAGAGCACGGCGAAGAGGACCTCGGTCAGGCCCACGAACGCGGCCAGGCGGGCCCCCAGCGAGCGGGCCGCGCGAACGCCGGCGACGTAGGCGAGCGCCGCCGCGACCAGGGCCAGGGCGAGCACCGGCACCAGCCAGCTCACCCGCGCCCCCAGGAGCACCACGTCGGTGAGCGGGGCGCGCACCGCGAGCGCCCCGGTGGCCGCGGCCGCCAGGAGCGCGAGCGCGCCGGTGCCCAGCCCGCCCCAGACCAGCACCAGCGGCGGCAGGGGGTCCTCCGCGGCCGCGGCGAGCACGAAGTAGACGGCGAGCCCGACGGCCGCGCCGAGCCCCCACAGCACCCCGACCGGGTCCAGTCGGGCGTCGCCGCTGAGGTCGAGGACGAGGATCAGGCCGACCACGGCGAGCAGGGCGCCGCCGAGGGTCAGGCGCCGGGGGCGCTGGCCGTGGCGCACCCACAGCCAGGCGACGACGAGCAGGGCGCCGGAGTACTCCAGCAGCAGGGCCACGCCGACCGGGACGCGGGCGACGGCGTTGAAGTAGCACAGCTGGCAGCCGGCCACGGCGACGAGCCCGTACACCACCACCGCCCGGGCGCCGCGGCGCGGCGCCGCCCGGCGGCCCCGCAGCTGCAGCAGCGCGAGCGGGGTGAGCACGAGGGCGGCGAGAGCGACCCGGGCGGTGACGGCGGCTCCCGCGCTCCACCCGGCGTCCAGCAGCACCGCCGCGAGGGCGCCGGAGGTGCCGAAGGCGGCGGCGGAGACCAGCGCCAGGCCGAGCCCGGCGCCGCGCGGAGCGAGCACGCAACCCCCTGGGTAAGTGGTGAGCGGACGTAGGATCCTTACAGGTAGCGACGCTAGGGCACCGCGCGAAAGGGGTCAACCGGGTGTTCGCCCATGACACGGAGGTGGCGCTGGCGGCGGCGGCGGCGCTGGTGAACACCGACCGCCCCGGGGCCGACGCCCTGGCCGACACCGCCGCCCTGGACGCCTTCGTGCGCGCGTGGGACTGGACCGGGTCGCGCCGAGGCGACGACGCCGAGCTCGCCCAGGTGCGGGCGCTGCGGGCGCGGCTGCGCCGGCTGTGGCACCTGGACGAGGACGGGCTCGTGGAGGAGGTCAACCGGGTGCTCCGCGACGCCGGCGCGCTGCCCCAGCTGGTCGCGCACGGGAACTGGGGCTACCACCTGCACGCCACGAGCCCGCGGGCGCCGCTCGCGGACCGGATGGCGGTCGAGGCGGCGATGGCCTTCGCCGACCTGGTGCGCGCCGGTGAGCTGCGGCGCGTGCAGGTGTGCGCCGCGGCCGGGTGCGCCGACGTGCTGGTGGACCTGTCGAAGAACCGCTCGCGGCGCTTCTGCAGCACCTCGTGCGCGAACCGCACCAACGTCGCCGCCTTCCGCGCCCGCCGAGCCGCCCACCCCGGGTGAGCGGCGCCGGGTCGTGGACGTCCGCACGGTCCTCCCCGCCCTCGACGAGGAGCTGGCGCACGCCCTGGTGGACCTGCAGCAAGCGGCGTGCGCGGTCGAGGCCGTCCTCGTCGGGGACGACCGCATCCCCGCGCTGCACGAGGACGTGCAGGACCTGCGCCGGGCTCCGTCGCAGTGGCTGGGCGCCTTCACCGGCCAGGACCTGGCCGGTGCCCTCGCCTTCACGCAGGGCCACCTCGTCGAGATCGACCGGCTCGTGGTCGCCCTGCGCGCGCACCGGCGCGGAGTCGGCACCGCGCTGGTGCGCGCGGTGCTCGAACGCGCCGGCACCCGGCCCACCGCGGTGGCCACCGGCGGGAGAACGCCCCGGCCAGATCGCTCTACGAGCGGCTCGGCTTCGCCGACCGCGGGGACGAGGAGGTCCTGCCCGGGTTGTGGACCACCCACCTCGTCCACGCGCCGCGGCTGCGCGGCCCGGGGGTCAGCGCTCCCGGTCGTAGACCGTCGCGACGGCCCCGGTGTCGGAGACGGCGCTGCTGACCAGGCTCCAGCGCGAGCGGGGCAGGCCGTCGTCGAAGAGGCGCTCGCCGCTGCCGAGCACCTCGGGGCACCAGAGGACCGCGAGCCGGTCCAGGGCGTCGACGGCCAGCAGGCCGCGCACGAGGGCGCCCCCCAGGACCAGGACGTCCCCGCCGCGCTGGCGGCGCAGCTGGTTGGTGACCTGGGTCGGGGAGACCCCCAGCACCCAGGCGTTGCGCCATCCCGGCTCGGTCAGCGAGGGCGAGACGACGATCTTCTCCACCTCGTCCAGCCAGCGGGCGAAGGCGCGGTCGCGCAGGTCGGCGGCGGCAGCGGCGGAGCCGTCCGCGGAGTCCTCGGCCAGCGGCTGCCACGCCTCGCGCAGGCCCTCGTAGTCCTCACCACCCACCAGCACGGTCGTCGCCGACCCGGACAGCTGCTCCCGGAGCTCCCGCGCCGCGTCGCTGAGCACGTGCGGCACCGCCCAGTCCGCGTCCAGGTCACCACCAGGACCGGGCGTCCGCCCGTCCAGCGCCACGCAGACGCTGCCGACCACGGTCCTGCCCGTCCTGACCTCCGCCACGCCGCTCATCATGGGTGGCCCGCCCCTGGTGCCGCGACACGGCGCCCGCGCAGGAGGCGGCGTGGGTGCGGTCGTCCAGGTACGCGACCGGACCTGAAGGCCCCAGGGCGTGAGAGGGAACTGGAGGCGGACGCCCGTCCACCCCTCAGTCCTCTGCTCAGGCCGCGCGCTCGAGCAGCGCCCGCCCGAGGTCGCGCCCGGAGCGCCACGCCTGCTCCACGCGCGGCCTGCCGCCCCAGCCGTCGCCGCAGACCCCCAGCAGGCCGGTCGCGACCCCGCCGACCCAGCACGGCTCCTCGTGCGGCTCGGTCGGTGACGCGAAGGACCAGCGCTGCACCCCCACCTGCAGCGGCGCCGGTGGGCGCGGCGTGCCGAGGACGTCGCCCAGGTGCTCCAGCACCGGCTCGACCAGGGCCTCGGGCCGGTGCAGGTGCGGCTGCGCGGCCTCCCCCGTGGAGTGGGCGACGAGCACGGGCGCGCCGTCCCCGCGGCGCCGGCCGTCGTCGGCGACCAGGGACAGCACCGGGTCGTCGTTGACGAAGGCGGCGTCCAGCTCCGGCCACCACCGCTGCTCCCACGCGCCCCAGACGGTGACCACCGGGCTCCACGGTCGGCTCAGCACGCGCCGGGCGCTCGCCAGGCCGTCCGCGGCCGCGACGTCGAGCAGCCGCCCCGCCTGCGGGTCCGGCATGGCCAGCACCACGGCCTCGGCGGGCTCGCCGTCCACCGCCGGACGCCCGTCGACCACGCCGACCGAGCGCGCGGTCCTCCCCGAGGCGACGTCCAGCCCGGTAGCGAGGTGGTCGACCAGGCCGCGCAGGCCGCCCGGCGCCGCCCACCGCTGCGGGCCCGCGGTGGTGCCGCGCAGCCCGCCGGGACCGGCCACGGCGAGGGTGTCGGTCCACGGGCGGGCCAGACCGGCGTCCGACCAGCCCGAGACGACGGCGGCGAAGTCCGGGTCGCTGACGGTGAAGTAGGCGGCGCCGGTGTCGACGACGTGCCGCCCGCCCCCGGGCAGCTCCACGGCGCGCGCGCCCATCCGTCCGCCGGGGCGGTGCCCGCGGTCGAGCACGCGCACCTGCACCCCGCCGGCGCGCAGGACCTGGGCGCAGGCGACGCCGGAGATGCCGGCGCCGACGACGACCGCGCTCGGGCTCACGCGGGACGCACCCGGGACGTCACTCGCGGTACCCGCTGCCGGCGAGGCGGTCGACCGCGGCCGGGTCGCACTCGGCGAGCAGCTGCGCGCACCGGGCGGCCTCGTCGTCCTCGTCGAGCGCTGCGGCGGCGCGGCCGAGGATCGCGATCGAGCGCAGGACGCCGCGGTTGGGCTCGTGGTGCCACGGCACCGGCCCGGTGCCGCGCCAGCCGGCGCGGCGCAGCGCGTCCAGGCCGCGGTGGTAGCCGGTGCGGGCGAAGGCGTACGCGTCGACGAACCGGCCGGCGGCGAACGCCTCGTCGGCCAGCACCGCCCACGCCAGGCTGGACGCCGGGTGGCGGGCGGCGAGCTCCTCGGACGCGACGCGCTCGCGCAGCAGCCGGGCGACGACCGTGTCGGGGTGGTCCTCGGGCAGCAGCGTTGGCGGCGGGCCGCTCGTGGCCCCGGGCATCGGCAGGGAGTCGGGCATGCCGCTCATCCTGCCGCCGTCAGCTCCGCGACGCCCGACCGGCGGAGCGGGAGGGACGGCGCCCCGACGACGGCCCCGTCGGCGCGCCCGAGCCGGCGCCGGGCGTGCTGGTGCTGTAGACGCTGCCGTGCCCGCCCGTGCGGCCCCCGGCGCTGCCGCCCGTGCCGCCGCTCGTGCCGCCCCCGCCACCGCCGCGGCGCCGAGAGCGCGACGCACCACCGGACGCACGGGCCGTCGTGCCGCCGGTCGCACGGGCCGTCGCGCGGGCCGGGGTCGCCGGCGCGGGAGCGGCCGGGGGCGCGGGCTCCACGTGCGCCGCCCGCTCCCCGCGCAGCTCGGCGACGACGGGCGAGTCCGCCGTCACCGCGTGCTGCGTGGCCGTGATGCGGGCCTGGCGCATGAGGGAGCGCACGTCCCCGGCCTCGTCCGGCGTCATGACGGTGACGACGTCCCCCCCGGAGCCGGCGCGCGCCGTGCGGCCCGAGCGGTGCAGGTACGCCTTGTGCTCGGTCGGCGGGTCGACGTGCACGACGAGCTCGACCTCGTCGACGTGGATGCCGCGGGCGGCGATGTCGGTGGCGACGAGCACCTTCACGTCGCCGGAGGAGAACGCGGCGAGGTTGCGCTGCCGCGCGTTCTGCGACAGGTTGCCGTGCAGGTCGACGGCGGGGACGCCGGCGGCCGTCAGCTGCTTCGCGAGCTTCTTCGCCTGGTGCTTGGTGCGCAGGAACAGCACGCGCCGTCCGGTGCCCTGCGCGAGCGCGCGCACCACGGCGGTCTTCGCGTCCGGGGTGGGCACGGCGAGCACGTGGTGGGTCATGGCCGGCACCGGCGAGGCGGCGGGGTCGACGGCGTGCGCGAGCGGGCGCGACAGGTACCGCGTGACGAGGACGTCCACGCCGTTGTCGAGCGTGGCGGAGAACAGCAGGCGCTGGCCGCCGCGCGGGGTGGCGTCGAGGATGCGGCGCACGCCGGGGAGGAACCCGAGGTCGGCCATGTGGTCGGCCTCGTCGAGCACCGTGACCTCGACGGCGTCGAGGACGACCTCCCGCTGGCGCATCAGGTCCTCGAGCCGGCCCGGGCAGGCGATGACGACGTCCACGCCGCCCCGCAGCGCCGTGACCTGCCGGCCCTGCGGCACGCCGCCGAAGACCACGGTGGTCCTCAGCCCGGCCGCCGCGGCCAGCGGCTCGACCGTCGCGGCGATCTGGGTGGCCAGCTCGCGCGTGGGGGCCAGGACGAGGCCGCGCGGGCGCTGAGGGGCGCGGCGGGTGCCGGACGCCGCGAGGCGGGCGACCAGGGGGAGCGCGAACGCGAGGGTCTTGCCGGAGCCGGTCTTGCCCCGCCCGAGCACGTCGCGCCCGGCGAGCGTGTCCGGCAGCGTCGCGGCCTGGATCGGGAAGGGGCTGGTCAGGCCGCGGCGGGCCAGGTCGGCGACGAGGGCGTCCGGCACGCCGAGGCCGGCGAAGGTGGCGCCCTCGAGCGGCGCGGCGCTCGCGGGCGGCGAGGCGGGCGCGGTCCGCGCGGCGGGCGCGGCGGGGCGCGCCGACGCGGACGGGCGCGGGCGGGGCAGGGCGGTGCTGGGCACGGGTGGTCGCCTCTCAGGCGGTCGGGTGCGCATCGCGGGGCGATGGCGGCGGCTCTCGGCGGGTCGCGGCTGCGGGCAGCCTGGACCGGCGCGGCACGAGGAGCACGGGGGTGTCGGCGCTCCCGGCCGCTGGCCGGGCGCTGCCGCGCACACCCATTGTGGCGCATCGCCCGCCTCGCCGGGGGACCGCCGGACGATCGGTGTGTCATCACCGAGCGTGCACCGTCAGTTGCAGTTAGTGTGGGGCGGTCATGATCGAGCTGTCCACCACGCCCACGACGGCCACCGTGACCGTCACCGGCGACCTCGACCTCGCCGAGCGGGGCTCCTTCCCGGAGATCGCCGCGCGGGTGGCGGGGCTGCGCCGCCAGCTGCTCGTGGCGGACCTGTGCGCGACGACGTTCCTGGACTCCAGCGGCGCGGCGTTCCTGATCTCCCTCGCCGAGTCCGCGCGGCGCCGGGGCGGGGTGGTGGTGCTGCGCGGGGCCAGCGAGCGCGAGCTGTTCGTCCTGGAGGTCTGCGGGGCGCTCGAGAGCTTCCGCGTCGACGCCCGGCACCGGTGCGCCGGCGCGCAGGAGGCGCCCGGCCCGTGGCGCCGGCACCCGGACCCCGCCGCCGGCTGAGCCCGCCGGGGCGGTGGGGAGCGCACGGCCGCCGCGGGGGTCAGGACGGGTCGCCCGCGGGCAGGGCCGGCAGCAGCGCCCAGACCGTCTTGCCCGCCCCGGAGCGGCGCCAGCCCCACTCCGCCAGCCGCTCGACCACCTGCAGCCCGTACCCGCCCGTCCCGGGCGCCTCGCCGCCGCGCGGCTGCGGCGGCGCCGGGTTCGCGTCGTCCACCTCCACGAGCAGCCCTCGGCCGGTGTGGCGCACCCGCAGCCCGACGGGCCCCCACCCGTGCAGCACCGCGTTGGCGACGAGCTCGGAGACCACGAGCTCGGCCTCGGGCCCGGCCTGCAGCCGCCAGGCCGCGCACGTGGTGAGCACGTGCCGGCGGGCGCGCCCGATCGACGACGGGTCACCCGGCAGCTGCCAGCGCCGCTGGCGCGGGGTGCCCTCGGGCTCCTGCACGAGCTCCCCGGCCCGCGGCACCCGCACCACGACGACGGCCAGGTCGTCCTCGGGGTCGTCCCCCAGCGCGGCCAGCAGCTGCTCCCCCACCCCGGCGGCGTCGCTCGGCGCCAGCACCGCGCAGACCTCCCGCAGCCGCTCCAGGCCCGCCGCGAGCGGGCGCGAGCGCCGCTCGACCAGCCCGTCGGTGTAGAGCACGAGCACGTCGCCCGGCCCCAGGACGACGGACGCCGTCGAGCGCGGCCGGTCCCCCACGCCCACCAGGGTGCCGCCGCGCTCGTCCAGCAGCTGCACGCCGGCCACGCGCCCGTCGCCGCCGGCGCGCACCAGCACGGGCGGCAGGTGGCCCGCGCGGGTCCAGTCCAGCTCCCACGCGCTGCCGCCGGCCCCGCCCGGCGGCCCGAGGGGGCGCAGGCGCCCGTAGACCATGCTCGCGGAGCGGGAGATGCGCATGCCGTTGACCAGCTGGTCCACGCGCATGACGACCGTGCCGGGCTCCTCCTGCTCGAAGGCGTAGGCCCGCACCACCGAGCGCAGCTGCCCCATGGACGCCGCGGCCTCCACGTCGTGGCCCACGACGTCCCCGACGACGAGGCCGACCGCGCCGCCGCCGAGCGGCAGGACGTCGTACCAGTCGCCCCCCACCTGCGCGTGCTCGGCGCTCGGGGCGTAGTAGGACCACAGGTCCAGGCCCGGCACGGCCAGGTGCTCGGGCAGCATGCTGCGCTGCAGCGTCTCGGCGAGGGCGTGCTCGCGCGCGTAGAGGCGCACGTTCTCCAGCGACAGCCCCACGCGCCGGGCCACCTCGCCGAGCAGCGCCGCGGCGTCCTCGCCCGGCGGGGCGTCCGCGCCGAGCAGCAGCAGCGCCAGCGCGCCGCGCCGGCCGGGCACCGCGATCGCGGTGAAGGCGTCCTGGCGCGCGGCCCCCAGCTCGCCCGCCACCCAGCGCGTCAGCGTCCCCGGCGCCCAGCGCTCGCGCAGCGACGCCGCGACGGGACCGGCGGTGGTGCCCGCGAGCAGGCCGCCGAGCGGGTCGTGCTCGCCGCCCGGGAAGCCGCCGCGCGGCACCGGGAAGGAGCTGCGGCTGACGCCGTCCTCCACGCCCACGGCGGCCACGACCCGCACGCCGCCGTCGACGAGCAGCACCGCGGACCACTGCGCGCGCCAGCCGCTGTCGCGGCTGGCGACCAGCACCTCCGCGACCTCGCGCAGCGCGGAGGGGGAGTCGAGCTCGGCGACCGCGTCGGCGACGTCGGCGAGCAGGGCCAGGCGCGAGCGCGCCTCGCGCTCCGCGGCGAGCGCGGCCATGCGCTCCTGCTGCACGAGCACGCGCGGGGTGACGTCGGCCTGGACCCCGACGTAGCTGACGAGGCGGCCGCCGGCGTCGAAGACCGGTGAGAGGGACAGCTCGTTCCAGAAGGCCGTGCCGTCGGCGCGGTAGTTCAGCAGGGTCTCCACGACCCCCTCCTCGCGCTCGAGCGCCCGCCGGATGCGGCCCACGGCGGCGGGGTCGGTGTCCGGGCCCTGCAGGAAGCGGCAGTTGCGCCCCAGCGCCTGCTCGGGCGGGTACCCGGTCGTCGCCGTGAACGCCGGGTTCACCCACACCAGCGGCAGGTCCTCCTGGGAGGGGTCGCTGATGGTGAACGCCAGGCCCGTGGCCACCAGCGCCCGCTCGCGCAGCTCGTGCAGCCCTCCGGACGCCGCGCCGGCCGGGACCGGCGCCGCGACGGGCACGAGCAGGACGAGGGCGGTGTCCTCCAGGCCCGGCGGCGCCGCCAGCGGCAGCGGCTCCAGGGCGCCCAGCGGCAGGCCGGTCACCCACAGCGGCCCCGCCAGCCGCGACGGCCCGGCGCTGCGGCGCGGGTCGCGGTGCACCAGCTCCCCCGCCACCGGCTCCCCGAGCGCCGAGCGCGCCACCGGGCCGGCGGCGGAGGACAGGGCCTGCCCGGACGGCGCCGGGTGCCCCGACGGGGTCGACAGGCCGGCGCGGCGCGCCCACTCCTGCGCTGCCAGCGGCAGGGACTGCGGGCCCGCCAGGGCGGTCGCGGCGCGGTTGGCGTGCAGCACGGCGCCGGTCGTCAGGTCCACCAGCAGGACGGCGACACCGGCCTCGTGCGCCAGGCGCGACAGGGCGCGCGCAGGGGGCTCCTGCACCTGGCTCAACGGCGCATCTCCTGATCTCCTATGGTCTACCCGGCCCGCGCGGCGCGCACGGCCGGACGGAGCACCCGACGGAGCACCCGCGGTCACGAGGAGGCACGGTGGACGACGGAGGCCTGAGCGGCGCCGCGGGGGCGCCCGCCGAGCCCGGGTCGGTGCACGTCATCCTGGGCAGCCGCAAGACCCGCGTCGTCCTCACCGGCGAGATCGACGCCGAGCTGGGCCCCGACCTGCTGGAGGCCTCCGCGGACGCCGAGGAGGCGGGCCGGCCGGTCGAGGTCGACGTCCAGCACGTGACCTTCATGGACTCCACCGGCGTGGCCTTCCTCGCCCGCCTCGCCTCCCGCTCCCCCCAGCAGCTCGTGCTCATCAAGCCGCCGGACCTGGTGCGCTTCCTCATCCAGGTCACGAGCATCAGCGAGGTGCTGCGGGTGGTCGAGCAGGACCCGGGCGTGGACAGCACGCTGCCCGACCGCCCGGACGGTCCCGACGGCGATGACCACCCCGACCTCATCGCCTGAGCGGGCCGGGGCGGCCGCCGCGCGCGCCACCGCCGGGCCTCAGCGCATCCGGGTGCCGGCCGAGCGCAGGTGCTGGCAGGCCTCGGCGACCCGGGCGGCCATGCCCGTCTCCGCGGCCTTGCCCCACGTGCGCGGGTCGTAGGCCTTCTTGTTGCCGACCTCCCCGTCGATCCTCAGCACGCCGTCGTAGTTCTTGAGCACGTGGTCCACGACGGGCCGGGTGAAGGCGTACTGGGTGTCGGTGTCGATGTTCATCTTCACGACGCCGTGGTCGACGGCCTGGCCGATCTCCTCCGCGGTGGAGCCGGAGCCGCCGTGGAAGACGAGCGCGAAGGGCTTCTCCTTCCCGACCCGCTCGCCCACCGCGTCCTGGGCGGCCTCGAGCACCTCGGGGCGCAGCTTGACGTTGCCCGGCTTGTAGACGCCGTGCACGTTGCCGAAGGTCAGCGCCGTCAGGTAGCGGCCCTTCTCGCCGGTGCCGAGCGCCTCGGCGGTGGCCAGGGCGTCCTCCGGGGTGGAGTACAGCTTGTCGTTGATCTCGTTGGCGACGCCGTCCTCCTCGCCGCCGACGACGCCGACCTCGATCTCCAGGACCACCTTCGCCGCCGCGCACCGCTCGAGCAGCTCGGCCGCGATGGACAGGTTCTCCTCCAGCGGCACCGCCGAGCCGTCCCACATGTGGGACTGGAACAGGGGGTCGCGGCCCTCCTTCACGCGCTGCTCGCTGATCGCGAGCAGCGGGCGCACGTAGGTGTCGAGCTTGTCCTTCGGGCAGTGGTCGGTGTGCAGGGCGATGTTGACGCCGTAGTTCCTCGCCACGTGGGTCGCGAACTCCGCGAGCGCCTGGGCGCCGGTGACCATGTCCTTCACGGTCGAGCCGGAGGCGTACTCCGCGCCGCCGGTGGAGACCTGGACGATGCCGTCGCTCTCCGCCTCGGCGAAGCCGCGGATCGCGGCGATGACGGTCTGCGAGCTCGTGACGTTGATCGCCGGGTAGGCGAACCTGCCCTCCTTCGCGCGGTCGAGCATCTCGACGTAGACCTCGGGGGTCGCGATGGGCATGCCGTTCTCTCCTCGTGATCCGGTGGCGCGCGGTGGGTGCGGTGGGGCGTGCTCGGCTGTCGGTGCCGCTGATCCTTCCACGGCGGCCCGCCCGAGCAGAACGGACGCCGACCCGCGCTCTCCCGGGGAAGTGCGGCTCCCAGCGGCGTCGCTGCCGCACCTTCCCGGGGAAGTGCGGGAGCAGGGGAGGAGCGGGGGCGCTCGGGACGGCCCTCAGGGGCGCTGGCCGAAGCGGTGGCGCCGCACCCAGGCGTGCAGGGCGATCGCGGCGGCCGCGCCCGCGTTGAGGGAGCGGGTGGAGCCGGACTGGTCGATGGACAGCACCGCGTCGCACCCGGCCAGCAGCGTCGCCGACAGGCCCGCGCCCTCGGAGCCGAACGCCATCACGCACGCGAGCGGCAGGTCGGTGGTCTCCAGCGGCACGGCGCCGGGCGCGTTGTCGACGCCGAGCACCGGCAGCCCCGCCCCGTGCGCCCACGCGAGCAGCGCCTCGGCGTCCGGGTGGTGGTGCACGTGCAGGTACCGGTCGGTGACCATCGCGCCCCGCCGGTTCCAGCGCCGGCGGCCGACCACGTGCACGCCGGCGGCATTGACGGCGTTCGCCGTGCGCACCACCGAGCCGATGTTCAGGTCGTGCGCGAAGTCCTCCACCGCCACGTGCAGCGGGGCCCGGCGGGTGTCGAGGTCCGCGACGACCGCCTCCACCGTCCAGTACCGGTAGCGGTCGACGACGTTGCGCCGGTCGCCCTCGGCGAGCAGCACCGGGTCGTAGAGCGGTCGTCGTCCGGCCACGGCCCCTCCCACGGGCCGACGCCCACCGCCGGCGCGCCGGGCGGCGCCCCGACCGGGGCACCGACCTGCCGGTGTCCGCCGTCCTCCTCGGGTGCTGGGTCCTCGTGCGACACGCCGGGAGTGTCGCGCAGCGACCCCGCACCCGGTGAGCCGCTCGGGTGTGGGCGGTGGTTGATCGCCGCTACGGCGGCTCCGCGCGGTCCAGCACCTCTTGGGGGAGCGCGCGCCCCGCGCCCAGCACCTCTACACCCAGGAGGCGGCCGTCAGCATTGAAGTCGAGGATGACCTCGCTGTGCCCTCCGGGCAGGGAGATGGAAGGCAACTGCGCGGCAGCTTCACCATCGGCGATCCGGTCGACCAAGAAAACATAAGCGGCGTCGGCGTCCGGGTCGTAGGTCATTCGCACGGTGGTCCTCCTAGCCTCTGGTCACTGTAATGATGTCGCCCGTCCTGTTGTCCACGATGGCGCGGATGCGACTTGCACCCTTGCCTTGGGTGAACACAGACGTCCACTTAGTACCAGCTGTCCGGACGCCGTTCTGCACGACCTCGCGGATGAGTGCCTGGCTGACGCCGCGAGCTGCAGCTTGAGCGATAGCATGACGCGTGAGATGACCCATGACCATCAGGGCTGGAACCCAAAAGGGGTCAGCCACTACAGGGAAGGCGGTGGAGCTGCTGACCTGGAGGCGTTGTACCAATGTCGTGCCTTCGATGACGTATTCCGTGGGAACGGCCGCCCCTGCTGCATCGACGGCCCAAGGCGGGCTGAAGGTTCCGATGAGGTCACCCCCAGCATCTCGCACCACCACACCTCCGTCCTCGAGCGGGAGCAGTTCGGCTCCTTCCGGCAGCTCGAGCTTGAAGTCATACGTCTCCGGCGCTTCGGAGTTCGGCACGTGCACCAGCGCCCGAAACGCTCCCGCACCCTCGTCAACCACCGCGGCGCTGAAGTCCTGGCTCTCGCCAGAGAAAACCGTCATGTCCTCAACCTGCGTGACCTCGTCCGCAGACGCGCCACCCGGCAGCTGCATTCCGATCGTCTCACCGCCAGCCACCGTCGGCACGGTCACGACACCCGCCTGTTCGTCGATGATGGCGGCCGGCGCGTCGATGAGGTCGAGCATCGGAGAGACCTCGTCTACGGGCACCTAGGCGTCTTCGATGTCCTCGGCGACAACCGCTGAAGATTCCTCGGCGTGTGCGCCTGAACCTGAGGCAACGAGTGCCGCGCTCATGACGAGACTGGTGAGTAGAGGCGCTTTGCGCACCCCTTCACTTCCTCGTGGCTCGAGCGGACACTGATGTGGTGATCCTCTTGATGACCGTGAGTGGCGTCAAGGGTCCACGGCAGACCACTTCCCGGGTCTAGGACCGTCCAGCTCCTCGTCGGACCATCCGGCGTCCTTGTTGCTATGAGCTGGCCACCGATGATGCTCTGCCTCGCCCGCCTCCTGCATGCCGCGATCCGCACCATCCGCGTTCGCGTGACGCGACCAGCGCCGCCTTCGGGTCGTGCGCAGGCGTCTGGCCCCTACGCTGCCCCCGTGATCGAGGAGCAGGAGACGCCCAGGGCCTGGCTGACGGACATGGACGGCGTCCTCGTGCACGAGGGTCACGCGATCCCCGGCGCGGCGGAGTTCCTGCAGCGCCTGGAGCAGCGGCAGCGCTCGTTCCTGGTGCTCACCAACAACTCCATCTACACCCCCCGGGACCTGCGGGCGCGGCTGGAGGCCTCGGGCCTGCGCGTGCCGGAGGAGCGGATCTGGACGTCGGCGCTGGCCACGGCGCAGTTCCTCTCCGACCAGATGCCCGAGGGGTCCGCGTACTGCATCGGCGAGGCGGGCCTGACCACCGCCCTGCACGAGGCCGGGTACACCCTGACCGAGACGAACCCGGACTACGTCGTGCTGGGCGAGACGCGCACCTACTCCTTCGAGTCGATCACCCGCGCGGTGCGGCTGATCGAGGGCGGCGCCCGCTTCATCGCCACCAACCCCGACGCCTCCGGGCCCTCCCTGGAGGGCAAGCTGCCCGCCACCGGCGCGGTCGCCGCGCTGATCACGCGCGTCACCGGCCGCACCCCGTACTACATCGGCAAGCCGAACCCGATGATGTTCCGCTCGGCGCTCAACGCGATCGACACCCACTCGGAGGGCACCGTGATGATCGGCGACCGGATGGACACCGACGTCGTCGCCGGCATCGAGGCGGGCCTGGAGACGGTGCTCGTGCTCACCGGGTCCACGACCCGCGAGGAGGTCGAGCGCTTCCCGTTCCGCCCCAGCCGCATCGTCGACTCCATCGCGGACGTCGTCGACCTGGTCTGAGCGCCCGCGCTCGGGTCCGGGGCAGGAGGCGCGGTGTCGCAGTGGCTGGAGTCCCTGCTCGACCCCGACCTGGCGTCGCTGACGGCGGGCGCCCTCTACGCGGCCGTGTGGTCGCTGGTCTTCGTCGAGTCCGGCGTCCTCGTCGCCTTCTGGCTCCCGGGCGACACCGTGCTGTTCACCGCGGGGCTGCTCACGGCCCGTCCCGGCTCGGGCGTGTCGCTGCCGCTGCTCGCCGCCGGCACGGCCGCGGCGGCCGTGGTCGGCAACGCCGTCGGGTACTGGACGGGCCGGCACCTGGGACGCCCGTGGCTGGAGCGGCGCTCGGCGCGCGTGCAGCACCACCTCGCGCGCGCGGAGGCGTTCTACGACCGGTACGGGGCGCTGGCCCTGGTCTGCGCGCGCTTCATCCCGTGGGCGCGCACGTTCGTGCCCGTGCTCGCGGGCGTCTCGCGGATGCCGTACTGGCGCTTCACCGCCGCGAACCTCCTCGGGGCGGTGGTGTGGGGCAGCGGCCTGATCGTCCTCGGGTACGCGGCGGCGTCCGTGCCGTGGCTGCGCACGGCCGCCTACGTCGTCGCCGGGGTCGCGGTCGCCTCCTCGGTCGTCGTGCCCGTGGTCGCGAGGGTGCGCGCCGCCCGCCGCCCGCGCGCGCCGGAGCCGGCTCCCCAGCCCGAGCCCGAGCGCTGAGCCGCGCGGAGGCCGTCGACGCCGTCCGGTCCTGACCCGCGGCCGCACTCCGCCCGCGCAGTGCGCTCGGGGAGAGCGCGCTCGGGGAGCGGGTCTCAGGCCAGGCCGAGGTCGGCCTTCGTGTACGCCGCCAGGTACGGCAGCCCCGCGGCCTCGACGCGCTCGCGCGCGCCGGTGTCGCGGTCGAGCACCACCGCGACGGCCACCACGTCGGCCCCGGCCTCGCGCAGCGCCTCGACCGCGGTCATCACCGACCCCCCGGTGGTGGAGGTGTCCTCGACGGCGACGACGCGCCGCCCGGCGACGTCCGGGCCCTCGATGCGCCGCTGCAGCCCGTGCGCCTTGGCCTCCTTGCGGACGACGAAGGCGTCGACGGCGCGCCCGCGCGCGGCGGCGGCGTGCAGCACCGCGGCGGCCACCGGGTCGGCGCCCATGGTCAGGCCCCCCACGGCGTCGGGGGCGAGGCCGGCGCCGTCGAGCAGGTCCAGCAGCACCTGGCCGACCAGCGGGGCGGCCTGCGCGTGCAGGGTGACGCGGCGCAGGTCGACGTAGTAGTCGGCCGGCGCGCCGCTGGAGAGCACGACGCGGCCGTGGACGACGGCGAGGTCGCCGACCAGCTGCTGCAGGCGCTCGCGGGCGGGCACGGTCATGCGCGGGGCTCCTCGGGACGCGGGCGCGGACGGCGCGGGCGCGCCGGGGAATGCCCAGCGTCCCACGGACGCTGGCGGAGTCCTGGGGCAACCAAAAACGTGCGACGCAGAGTCACGACTGGCACCATGGAGTCGTCGTCGGCTGCGGGAACGGCCCCGTGGACGAACACCCGAGCAGCACCCACGAGGACGAGGCCCCATGACGACGAGCGACACGCTCCTGCCTGCGCGCACCCGCGCGGCGATCCCGCCCGACCGCGACTTCTCCGCCCTGCCCCTGGGCCGGCGCGTCGGCTGGGTGGTGCTGCTGGGCTCCCTCACGGCGCTCGGGGCCTTCACCATCGACCTGTACCTGCCCGCCTTCCCGGTGCTGCAGGCGGAGCTGTCGACGTCCGCGAGCGCGGTGCAGCTGACCCTGACCGGCACGCTGGTCGGCCTCGCGCTCGGCCAGCTGGTCCTGGGGCCGCTCTCCGACGCCCTCGGCCGCAAGCGCCCGCTCCTGGCGGGCCTGGCGCTGCACGCGCTGGCCTCCCTCGCCGCCGTCGCGGCGCCCACGGTGACCGTCCTCGGCATCACCCGCGTGCTGCAGGGCGTCGGCACCGCCGCGGCGTCCGTGGTGGCCATGGCCGTCGTCCGCGACCTGTTCGACGGCAGCGGGGCCGCGCGCCTGATCTCCCGGCTGATGCTCGTCATCGGCGTCGCGCCCGTCTTCGCCCCGACCGTCGGCAGCGCGCTGATGGAGGTGACGAGCTGGCGGGGGATCTTCGCCGTCCTCGCCGGGCTGAGCCTGGTCCTGGGCCTCGCGGTGGCGCTCGTCCTGCCCGAGACGCTGCCGGCGCACCGCCGGCGCAGCTCGGGCCTGCGCTCGACCCTCGGCGCCTACCGCGAGCTGCTGGGCGACCGCGCCATGGTCGGTCTCGTCCTCGTCGCCGGCCTGACCATGGCGGCCCTCTTCGGCTACGTGTCCGGCTCCTCCTTCGTCTTCCAGGAGCAGTACGGCATGAGCGCCCAGCAGTTCGGGCTCGTCTTCGCCGTCGGCGGCGTCGCGATCGTGGCCGGCACGCAGACCAGCGCCGCGCTCGTCGAGCGCGTCGAGCCGCAGCGCCTGCTGGCCGCCTCCCTGGCCGCCGGGGTGGTCGCCGCGCTCGTGCTGCTGGCCGGCACGAGCGGCTGGCTGGGGGTGTGGGGCGTCGCGGTGCCGCTGTGGACGGCGCTGTTCTTCGTCGGCCTCGGCTTCCCCAGCGCCCCGGCGCTGGCGCTGGCCCGCCACGGGCGCGCGGCCGGCACGGCGGCGGCGATGCTCGGCGCGGTCCAGTTCGGCGTCGGCGCCGTCTCGGCGCCGCTGGTGGGCCTGCTCGGCGGCTCCCCGGCCCTGGGCATGGCGCTGGTGGTGGTCACCGGGCTCGCGCTGGCGCTCGCGGTGCTCCTGGTCGTCGTGCTCCCGGCGCTGCGGCGGCCCGCGCCCGCGGCCTGACCCGCGCCGTCAGCTCCCGGCGGCGCGGGGGCCGCGGTCGCGGCCCATCGGCCAGGGCGCGCGCCGGGCGCCCACGCCCCCCGAGGCGGCGCGCACCAGCGGCCGGGGCGCCAGCCGCAGCCCCAGCGCGGCGAGCGCGTAGCGCCGGCTCGGGACGCTGACCACCGCGCCGCGCCCGGCGTCGGCGAGCGCCTGCTCCACCACGGCGTCGGCGTCCAGCCACGCCCACGCCGGGCTGCCGCTGGTGTCCTCGCCCATGCGCGCGTGGAACTCGGTGCGCACGAAGCCCGGGCACAGGGCCGTCGCGCTCACCCCGGTGCCGCGCAGCTCCCCCGCCAGGCCCTCGGTGAACGTCGTCGTCCACGCCTTGGCCGCGGCGTAGGTGCCCATCGCCGTCCAGCCGGCGACGCTGGAGACGTTGACGACGGCGCCGCGGCCGCGCTCGCGCATGGCCGTGGCCGCGGCGGCGCTGAGCACGAGCACCGCCCGGCACATCACGTCCAGCGCGCGCTCGTGCTCGCGCACGTCGCCGCCGACCACGGGCTGGCGCAGGCCGAAGCCGGCGTTGTTGACGAGCAGGTCCACGGGCCGCGACGCCGACCCGGCCCGCTCGGCCACCGCCGCCAGGGCCTCCCGGTCGGCGAGGTCGGCGGGCAGCACCTGCACCGCCGCCCCGTGCTGCGCGCGCAGGTCGGCCGCCAGGGCCTCCAGGCGGGCGGCGTCGCGCGCGACGAGGACCAGGTCGTGCCCGCGCGCGGCCAGGGCGCGCGCGAACGCGAGGCCGAGGCCGGCGCTGGCGCCGGTGACGAGGGCGGTGGGGGCGTCGTCCACGGCCGCGACCCTACGCACCGCCCGGCTCGGCGGGGCGCGGCGGCTCGGCGGGGCGCGGCGGCTCAACGGGGCGCGGCGGCCACGGTCTGCGCCAGGCGGGCGAGGACGTCGCTGTTGTACGTGTCGGTGGCCTGCACGTACGCCCATCGCTCCTCCGGCACGGCCCCGAAGCGGGCCTTGTGCAGGCCCGCCGACAGGCCGTAGAGCACGCGCGCGGCCCCGTGCCGCTGCCCCGAGCGCAGCGCCTGCCACAGCACCTGCTGGTAGGCGTGGTGGTCGGCCACGTAGTCGTAGTCGAGCCCGAGGAAGAGCGGCTGGACGTGCTCAGCGCCGACCTGGGTGGCGCAGAACGCCACGGGCCGCCCCGGGCCGCCCTCGCGCAGGGACAGCGTGACCACCTCCCAGCCGGGGGAGGCCAGCACCGCGTCGAGGGTGCGCCGCGGCAGGGGGAAGACGTTGAGGTCGAGGCCGCGCGCGTGCACGCGGCGGTACAGGTCGTGCAGGTGGTCGACCTCCGCCGGGGCCGGGGCCGGGGCCGCGCCGGGCCCGCCGGCCAGGACGTCGACGCGGTAGCGCGCCTCCCACGGCAGCACCCGGGCCCGCACGTGCTGGCGGGCCTTCTTGCGCAGCGAGGCGAGGAAGCCGTCGTCGCCGTCGAAGTCCAGGTGGCGGGTCCAGGCCCGGCCGACCGGCACGCGCGCGAAGCCCTCGCCCACGAGCAGCTCGTGCAGCTCCTCGTCGCCGTCGGGCAGGTCGCGCAGGACGAGGGCGGAGGCGCCCGCGCGGTCCTCCTCGGCGCGCGCGGCGTCGAGGAGGACGCGCAGCGCGCCCCGCCAGTCCGCCGAGCGGTCCAGCCACAGGTGCTCGCCCTCGGTGAGCAGCGAGCCGGTCGCGAGCACGCGCGAGGTGAGGAAGTAGGGGTCGCCGCGCTCGGCGCGCAGCCG
Source organism: Quadrisphaera sp. DSM 44207 (assembly GCF_900101335.1). Taxonomy (NCBI): domain Bacteria; kingdom Bacillati; phylum Actinomycetota; class Actinomycetes; order Kineosporiales; family Kineosporiaceae; genus Quadrisphaera; species Quadrisphaera sp. DSM 44207. Next base: position 165,773 of record NZ_FNKA01000004.1, read on the forward strand.
CTCGACCTCCGCGGACAGCGCCGCGGAGGAGAGCATGTCGTCCTTCCACAGGGCGGTGGTGAAGAAGGTCGCGGCCACCGGGGCACCGCCCCGGGCGTCGTCGCGCACGATCCAGTACGAGAAGTCCCAGCGGTCCTCCGGAGGAGCGTCGTCGCCGCCGCGGGCGAAGACGGCCTCCAGCACGCGCAGCGCGGCGACGTCGAAGGCGCCGCGCCCGCCGAGCAGGGCGTCCCACTCGGCCGGGTCGAGCCGGTCGACGCTGTCGGCCCGCTCCAGCCGCAGGCCCGGGCGGCGCTGGACGGGGACGGCGGCCGGGACCTCGGCCGGCGCGGCGCGCCCGCGGCGCAGCTGCCGGGCGAAGCGCTGGTGCACCACCGCCAGCGAGCTGCCGCCCTCGGCGAGGGCGGCCGGCAGGGCCTGCGCGAGGGCCTCGACGACGGCGGTGACGTCGTCCGGGGTGTGGTGGGCGGTCAGGGTCAGCCGCGCGCCGGAGCGCTTGGCCGACACGGCGGGGAAGACGGCGGTGTCGGCGAAGGCGCCGGCCGCGCGCAGGCGGGCGACCAGGGCGTGGGCGACCGCGGGGTCGCCCGCGCCGATGCAGCGGATGGGTGCCTCGCTGTCGGAGACCAGCGGCAGGCCGGCCTCGTCGGCGAGGGCGTTGAACTGCCGCACCAGGCGCAGCAGGTGCCGCTGGCGCTCGGCGACCTCGGGCCCGCGGTGCAGCGCGAACGAGGCCAGCAGGGCGCCGAGCATCGGCGGCTGGACCGGCCCGGAGAAGATCATCGGCCCGCCGACGGTGGAGACGCGCCGCCGCGTCTCGGCGTCCGGGAAGGAGAACGCGCCGCCGGCGGCGGCGAAGGACTTGTTGAGCGAGCCGGCGACGACCGCGCGCTCGAGCGTGGCGGGAGCGGCGTGCTCGAGGACGTGGCCGCGGCCCTGGGAGCCGGTCCAGGAGAAGCCGTGCGCGTCGTCCAGGTACAGCCACAGCTGCGGGTGGCGCGCGAGCAGCTCGTCGAGCCCGGCCAGGGGCGCGAAGTCCGCGTACATCGAGTACAGCCCGTCGGCGGCGTACCAGACGCGCCGCGCGCGCCGGGAGAGCTCGACGACGCGGCGCTCGAGCACCTCGAGGTCGTTGTGCGGCACGAGCTCCACCGCGCTGCCCTGCGCCCGCACGTGCGTGGCGGCGCTCTGGACGCTCGTGTGCACCTGGTGGTCCAGCAGCAGCGCGTCGCGCGGGCCCACCACGGTCGGCAGCGTCGCCAGGTGCCCGAGCGTCGTGCTCGGGGCCACGAAGGCGGGGCGCCGCAGCAGCTGCGACAGCTCCTCCTCCACCCGCGCGTAGGGCGGGGCGGAGACGTAGGCGCGCGAGGAGGAGAACTGCGTGCCGTAGCGGACGACGGCGTCCACCACCCCGGCGCGCATGGCCGGGTGGGTCTCCAGGCCCAGGTACGAGCAGGAGCCGAAGTTCACCAGGCGCCGGCCCTGCAGGGTGATGGTCCGCCCGTCGAGGACGTCGTCCTCCGCGACGGCGTGCAGGTGCCCCCGCCGCACGCCGTGCGTGATGGCCTCGTCCACGGCCCGCTGCAGATCCTCGGCGTCCATCGTTCGCTCCTCCGCCCGTCGTGCTGCTGGGCGCCCATCGTCGCTGGCCCGAGCGGGCTACGCGTCCGCTTCGCGGTACAGGCCCCTCGGCGCGGCGTCGATGCCCGGGCATGACGACGCCCGCCGCCGAACCGCTCGCGCTGCTCGCCGCCGCCGACCCGCGCACCGCGGCCGGGCTGTGCGAGCTGGCCTGCGACGCGCTCGGCGCGGCCGCGGCGGCGGTGACGTCCTGCGGGCCCGCCGGCGCCGCGGTGCTGGCCGCCGTCGAGCGCCGCGGAGCGGGCCGGCTGCCGGGCCTGCCGCCGGGCTCCTACGCCGACGCGGCGGCCCGCGGGGCCGCGGGGCTGGCCGGGCACGTGCGCGTGCCGCTGCGCGGCCGCGACGGCGAGCCGCTGGGCGCCCTGGACGCCGTCGCCGCCGAGCCGCTCGCCGTCGGGCCCGGCGCGCTGCGCCTGCTCGACCTGGCCGCCGCGGCGCTGGCGCGCGACCTGGAGGTCGACGCGCTGCGCGCGGCCGCAGCGCGCCGGGCGCGGCTGCAGGTCGGCCTGGCCGACCTGCGCCGCCGCAGCGCCGCGGGCGCGCGCGTCGAGGAGGTCCTCGCCGGCGGCGCCCGGCTCGTCGCGGAGGCGCTCGGGGCCGACGGGTGGCAGGTGCTGCAGCTGGTGGGGTGGGCCCCGCAGCGCACCGCCGTCCGCCCGTGGCCCGGCGTGACCGCCCCCGTGCGCCGGGGCCCCGGCGCCTGGAGCAGGGACCTCACCGCCCGGGCGCTCGCCTGCGGCGGGGTCCTGGAGCCCGGCCGCCCCGAGGAGCCCTCGCTCGTCGTCGTGCTGGCCTCCCCGCAGGGGCCGGTGGGCCTGCTCGCGCTGCACCGGGACGCGCCGCGCTCGAGCACCCCCGAGGAGCTGCAGCTGGCGGCGTCCGTCGGGGAGCTGCTCGGGTCCTCGGTCGCGCTGCGCGAGAGCGAGGACGGCCTGGAGCGGCGCGAGGAGCTCAAGCGCCTCCTGCTCGACCTCGCCACCCGGTTCACCAGCCTGGCGCCCGACGACGTGCACCGCTCCATCGACCGCGCCCTCGCGGACGTCGGCGCCCACCTCGGGTGCGCCCTCGTCGCCCTGCACCGCGTGAGCGGGGACGGCGCGGCGGTGCGCCCGACCCACCGCTGGGCCGCTCCCGACGCCGACACCGACGCGCAGGTGCCCGTGGAGGACCCTGAGTGGCTCGAGGCGGTGCTCACCGGGCGGTCGGTGGTGCTGCGCGCGTCCCCGGCGCGCCCGCACCCGCTGCTCGTCGTCCCCCTGCGCGTCGACGGGCGCGCGACCGGTGCCGTGACCCTCGTGCGGGACGCCCTCAGCTCCCCCTGGCAGGAGGACATCCCGGCCCGGCTGCTGCCCCTCGGCGCCGCGCTCGCCGGCGCCACCGCCCGGATGCACGCCGTCAACGCCCTGCACGAGTCCGAGCGGCGCTACCGCGACGTGGTCGACAGCGTCGCGGACATCATCGTGCACGCCGGCCCCGACGGGCAGGTGGCCTTCATCAACCGCGCGTGGACGGAGTTCACCGGGCTCTCCCTGGAGGAGACCGTCGGCGGCGACCCGCTGCGCCGCATCCACCCCGACGACAAGGCCGTCGCCGCGGCCCATCTGCACGCCGCGATCACGGGCACGGACGACGGCAGCGCCCGCGAGGTGCGGATGTACGCCCACGACGGCTCCGTGCGGTGGATGGAGGTCAAGGGCCGCGCCCTGCGCGACGACGAGGGCGCGCTCGCCGGCTTCTCCGGCATCGTCCACGACGTCACGGAGCGCCGCGAGGCCGAGGCGCGGGTGCGCCGCGCCGCGGAGCAGGCGGAGCAGGCCCGCCGGGAGGCCGAGCAGGCCCGCGACGAGGCGGAGCAGGCCCGCGACGAGGCCGAGCGCGCCCGCGACGAGGCCGAGCGCTCGAGCCGGGCCAAGAGCGAGTTCCTCTCCCGGATGTCGCACGAGCTGCGCACGCCCCTGAACGCCATCCTCGGCTTCGGGCAGCTGCTGCAGCTGGCGGACCTGGCCGAGGAGGACGGCGAGAACGTCGACCAGATCCTGCGCGCCGGGCGCCACCTGCTCGACCTCATCAACGAGGTCCTCGACGTCGTGCGGATCGAGTCCGGCGCGCTGACGCTCTCGATCGAGGCCGTCGACGTCGGCGACGTCGTCGCGGAGAGCCTGGACCTCGTGCGCACGGCCGCGGGCGCGCGCGGGATCACCCTGCGCGCCCCCGCGCGCCGCTGCGGCCTGCTCGCCCTCGCCGACCGGCAGCGGCTCAAGCAGGTGCTCATCAACCTGCTCTCCAACACCGTCAAGTACGGCAGGGACGACGGGGAGTCCGTCGTGCGGTGCGAGGTGCTGCCGCCCGACCGGGCCCCGCAGGACCTGGCGGACCCCGGCTTCGGGTGGCTGCGCCTGAGCGTGGCGGACGACGGGCGGGGCATCCCCGCCGACCGGATCAAGGACGTCTTCACGCCCTTCGAGCGCCTGGGCGCGGAGACCACGTCCATCGAGGGCAGCGGGGTCGGCCTGTCGGTCACCCGCACCCTCGTGGAGGCGCTCGGCGGGCGCGTGGACCTGTGCAGCGAGCAGGGCCGGGGCACGACGTTCTGGGTGGACCTGCCCCTGGCGGAGGCGCCGACGTCCTGCCCCGTGCCTGCGGGCGCGGGCGCGGTCGGGGACGCCGCGGGCGCGCCCGGGCCCCGGCGCACCGTCCTGTACGTCGAGGACAACCCCTCCAACGTCATGCTCGTGCGCCGCGTGCTCAGCCGCCGGCCGCACCTGCACCTCGTCGTCGCGCACGACGGCGCCGACGGGCTGGAGGAGGCCGCGCGCTCGGCGCCCGACCTGGTCCTGCTGGACCTGCACCTGCCGTCCGTGCCGGGCCAGGAGGTGCTGGCGGCCCTGCGCGAGCACGCGGACCCGGCGCTGCGCGAGGTGCCCGTGGTCGTGGTCAGCGCCGACGTCAGCGCCGGCACCGAGGCGCGGGTCCTGGCGGCCGGCGCGACGGCGTTCCTGCCCAAGCCCCTCGACGTCCGGCACCTGCTGGAGGTCCTCGACGAGCGGGTCCCGGTCTCGTGAGCGCGCCGACCGCGCGGCCCGGCACCGACCTCGACCCGGCTCTGGGCGACCTGCTCGCCCAGAGCCTGAGCCGGGGCGTGCGCACGCCGCTGCACAGCCTCCTCGGCTTCCTGGAGCTCCTCGCGACGAGCGGCGTGGACGCCGAGCAGCGCCGCCTCGTCGATCAGCTGGTCACCAGCTCCGAGGAGCTGGTGACCAGCGGCGACCGCCTGGTGTGGCTGCTGCGGGTCCTCGGCGGCGCGCCCGCGCCGCCGCCGCAGCCCGTGCGGGTCGCGGACCTGCTCGACGAGCTGGCCGGCCTGACCGGCGCGCCCGTCGTCACGTCCACCGGCCCCGGCGCGCCCCGGGGCCTGACCACCGACGTGCCCGCCCTCTCCCAGCTGCTCAGCGAGCTGCTGGGCAACGCCGTCCTGCACGGCGGCGCCCCCGTCGTCCTCGCGGTGGCGCAGGGCGCCGCGCCGGGGCGGGTGCGCCTCAGCGTCGCGGACGCCGGGCCGGGCCTGCCCGAGCCCGCGCAGCGCGCGCTGCTCGCGGCGCCGGGCCCCCTGAGCGGGGCGACGCCCGTGGGGCTGCTGCTCGTGCGCCGCCTCGCCGACCGCCTCGGCGGGCGCCTGGACGTCGCGAGCAGCCGCGCGGGCACGCGCATCACCGTGGACCTGCCCGTCGACCCGTCCCTCGACCCGCCCGTCGACCCGCCCGTCGACCCGCCGGCGCGCCCGGCCGCGCGCCCGACCGTGCCCGGCGGTGCGGGGGGCGCCCCGCTGCGGGTGCTGCTCGTGGAGGACAACGCCACGAACCGGCTGCTCGCGCAGCGGCAGCTGCAGCGCCTCGGGCACGAGCTGACCGCCGTGGCCACCGGCGAGGAGGGCGTGCGCGCGGCGCTGGCGGGCGGCGCGGACGTCGTCCTCATGGACCTGCACCTGCCCGACGTGGACGGCGCCGAGGCCACCCGCCGGATCCGGGCCGCCGAGGCGGACGCCGGCCCGGGCGTGCGGCGGCTGCCCGTGGTGGCCGTCACCGCCGACGCGACCCCCGCGGCGCGCGAGGCGTGCCTGGCCGCCGGCGTCGACGCGATCGTGCACAAGCCGGTCGACCTGGAGGAGCTCGGCGCCGTCCTGCGCCGCGTGGCCGGGCCGGCCGCCAGCAGCGGCCCGGCAGCGGCCGCGGGCCCCTCGCGGCCCGTCCCGCCGGTCGTGCGCCGCCTCGCCGGCCGCGTGGACGGCGACCCGGACGCCGTCGCGCAGTTCGTCACCACCTACCTGGGGGAGCTGCCGGGGCGGCGGCTGCGGATCCAGGCCTCGCTGCGCCGCGCCGAGCCGCGGGCGGTGCTGGCGGCGGCGGAGTCGCTGCGCGCCTCCAGCGAGACCATGGGCGCGGCCGCCCTGGCCGGCGCGTGCGCCGCGCTGGGCGCCGCCGTGCGCGGGGAGGACCTCGACACCGCTCGCGCCTTCCTGCCGTCGCTGCTGCTGCAGTGCCAGCAGCTGCAGGAGGACCTCGCGCCCTACACCGAGCCCGGTCGCGTCGCCGCCGCGCTCGCCGTCCTCGCCTGAGCCGCGCCTGAGCCGCGCCGTCCTCGCCCGAGAGGGCCGGTGGCGCCGTCGGGGGCGGTCGGTAGCGTCGGGGGGTGCGACTGGCGACCTGGAACGTCAACTCCATCCGCGCCCGCGTCGACCGCGTGGCCGCCTGGCTGCAGCGCAGCGACGTCGACGTCCTCGCGGTGCAGGAGACCAAGTGCCGGGACGACCAGTTCCCGACCGAGCGCTTCGCCGAGCTCGGCTACGAGGTCGCGCACGCGGGCCTGAGCCAGTGGAACGGCGTGGCGGTGCTCTCGCGGGTCGGGCTGGACGACGTCGAGGTCGGCTTCCCGGGCCAGCCGTGCTGGGCGGAGCAGACCGAGGTCGAGGCCCGGGCGCTCGGCGCCACGTGCGGCGGGGTGCGCGTGTGGAGCCTGTACGTGCCCAACGGGCGCGCGCTCGGCGACCCGCACCTGGACTACAAGCTCGACTGGCTCGCCGCCCTGCGCGAGACCGGCGCGCGCTGGCTGGCGCAGGACCCGCAGGCCCCGGTCGCCCTGTGCGGCGACTGGAACGTCGCCCCCACCGACGAGGACGTGTGGGACGTCGCCGTCTTCACCGACTCCACCCACGTCTCCCCCGCCGAGCGCGCCGCGTTCGCCGCCGTGGTCGACGCCGGCTACGCCGACCTCGTGCGCCCGCACGCGCCGGGCCCGGGCGTGTACACGTACTGGGACTACAAGCAGCTGCGCTTCCCGCGCCGCGAGGGCATGCGGATCGACTTCGTGCTCGGCTCGCCCGCCCTGGCCGCCCGCGTCGAGGGCGCGTTCGTCGACCGCGAGGAGCGCAAGGGCAAGGGCGCCAGCGACCACGCGCCGGTCGTCGTCGACCTGCGCTGACCGCCGTGGTCGTGCGCTCCTCGCCGCCCGACGCCTGGGTCGCCACGGACGACGGCGCGCGCCTCGCCGTGCTCGTCGACGAGCCGGAGCCCGCCGCCGGCTCGGCGAGCGCGACGGTCGTGCTCGTGCACGGGTGGACCCTCGCCGCGCGCGTGTGGGACCGCGCGGGAGAGCAGCTGCGCGCCGCGCGCCCCGACGTGCGCGTGGTGCGCTACGACCAGCGCGGGCACGGCGCGTCCCGGGCGCCGGCGACCGCGGGCGCCGAGGCCACCATCGGCCGCCTCGGGCTCGACCTCGCCGCGGTGCTCGACGCGGTGGCGCCGTGCGGCCCGCTGGTGCTGGCCGGGCACTCCATGGGCGGCATGGCGGTGATGGCCCTCGCCGGGCGGGCGCCGGCGCTGCTGGCGGAGCGGGTGGCCGGCGTCCTGCTGTGCAGCACCTCCGCCGGCGGGCTCGCGGCGACGGGCCGGGCGCTGGCGCCGCTCATGGCGGCGCTCGCGGCGCTGCCCGAGGGCGTGCGGGTGCCCCGCGTGCCGGCGGTGCTCAACCGGCGCGCGAACTACGGACCGGGCACGGCCCTGCGGCTGGTCGCGCGGACCAGCCGGGCGCTGGGGCCGGTCTCGGGGCGCACCACGGGCACGTGGTTCGCGGCGCTGATGGCGCACGACGAGAGCCGGGCGCTGCCGGTGCTCGCGGCGAGCGGGGTGCCCGTGCGCATCGTCGTGGGGCAGGCCGACCGCCTCACGCCGCTGCCGCACGCGCGGGCCCTGGCCGACGCCCTGCCGCGGGCCCGGTTCGACGTCGTCCCCGGCGCGGGGCACATGCTGCTGGTGGAGCGGCCCGACGTCGTCGCCGGCGCCCTGGCGCAGCTGCTGCCAGGGCGCCGGGACGGCGCGGGGGCTCGGGGCAGCGGAGGTCAGGGCAGCGGCTGACCGCCGGTGACGCCGAGGCGGTCGCCGGTGATGTAGCTGGACTCCTGGGAGGCGAAGAACACGTACGCCGGAGCGAGCTCGGCGGGCTGGCCGGGGCGGCCCAGCGGGCTCTGGGCGCCGAAGCTCTCCACCTGCTCCTCCGGCATGGTCGCCGGGATCAGCGGGGTCCAGATCGGGCCCGGCGCGACGGTGTTGACGCGGATGCCCTTGGGCGCCAGCTCCTGGGCCAGGCCCTTGGTGAGGTTGACCAGCGCGCCCTTGGTCGAGGCGTAGTCGAGCAGGGACGGCGAGGGCTGGTAGGCCTGCACCGAGGTGGTGATGATGATGCTCGAGCCCGGCTGCAGGTGGCGCACCGCCGCCTTGACCAGCCAGAACGTCGCGAAGACGTTGGTGGTGTAGGTGCGCAGCAGCTGCTCGGTGCTCAGGTCCTCGATGCCCTCGACCGCCATCTGGTAGGCGGCGTTGGAGACCAGGACGTCGAGGCCGCCGAGCTCGGCGACGGTGCGCTCGACGACCTCGGAGCAGAAGGACTCCTCGCGCAGGTCGCCGGGCAGGGTGACGATCTCGCGGCCGGCCTCGCGGACGACGCGGGCGGTCTCCTGCGCGTCCTGCTCCTCCTCGGGCAGGTAGACGATGGCCACGTCGGCGCCCTCGCGGGCGAACGCGAGCGCCACCGCGCGGCCGATGCCGGAGTCGCCGCCGGTGATCAGGGCGCGCCTGCCCTCCAGGCGGCCGCTGCCGCGGTAGGTCTCCTCGCCGTAGTCCGGCGCCGAGCGCATGTCGGACTCCAGGCCGGGGTGGTCGATCTTCTGCGTCTCCAGGTCGTCGGCCTGGGCGTACTGGCTCGTGGGGTCCTGGGGGGTGGTCTGGTCCTGGCTCACGGGGCCTCCTCGGTGCGGGACGGGTCCTCCCGCCGTGCCCGGACCGGCGCGCGATCATGCGCGCCGGAGCCCCGACTCATCGCCCCGTCCCCTCCTGGTCGTGCCCGTCCCGCCCGAGGGCGTGCGGGACGGGCACGACCACGGCGAAGGGGGTGGCCACCCGCGCGGGTGGCCACCCCCTTCGCCGTGGGCGGTCGGGGCCGTCAGGCCGCGGGAGCGGGCTCCTCGGCGCGGCGGACGAGCAGCCCGCTCGCGCCGCCGTCCTCGGCGGTGCGGTCGACGAGGACCGTGTCGCCGTCCCGGACCTCGCCCGAGAGCAGGGCCCAGGCCAGCTGGTCGCCGATCTCGCGCTGGACCAGCCGGCGCAGCGGCCGGGCGCCGTAGGCCGGGTCCCAGCCCTCGAGGGCCAGCCACTCGCGCGCGGCGTCGGTCACCTGCAGCCGCAGGCGCCGCTCGGCCAGGCGCCCGGCCATGCGCGCCACCTGCAGGTCGACGATCCGGCCGAGCTCGCCGGTGCCGAGCGCGTCGAAGACGACGACCTCGTCCAGGCGGTTGAGGAACTCCGGCTTGAAGGTGCGCCGGACGACGTCCATCACCGCGGCCCGCTGGGACTCCTTGTCGAGGGTGAGGTCGACGAGGAACTGCGAGCCGAGGTTGGAGGTCAGGATGAGGATGGTGTTGCGGAAGTCCACCGTCCGCCCCTGCCCGTCGGTCAGGCGCCCGTCGTCGAGCACCTGCAGGAGGACGTCGAAGACCTCCGGGTGCGCCTTCTCCACCTCGTCGAGCAGCACGACGCTGTAGGGGCGGCGCCGCACGGCCTCGGTCAGCTGGCCGCCGGCCTCGTACCCGACGTACCCGGGCGGGGCGCCGACGAGGCGGGCGACGGAGTGCTTCTCCCCGTACTCGCTCATGTCGATGCGGATCATGGCCCGCTCGTCGTCGAAGAGGAAGTCGGCCAGGGCCTTGGCCAGCTCCGTCTTCCCGACGCCGGTGGGGCCGAGGAAGAGGAAGGAGCCGGTGGGCCGGTCGGGGTCGGACACGCCCGCCCGCGAGCGCCGCACGGCGTCGGAGACGGCGCGCACGGCCTCGGCCTGCCCGACCAGGCGCTCGCCGAGCACCTCCTCCATGCGCAGCAGCTTGCCGGTCTCGCCCTCCATCAGCCGCCCGACGGGGATGCCCGTCCAGGCGGAGACGACCTCGGCGATGTCGTCGGGCCCGACCCGCTCGGCGACCATGCGGTCATCGGACGGCGAGGCCTGGGCCTCGGCGGCCTGCGCCTGCTCCAGCTGGCGCTCGAGGTCGGCGATCTCGCCGTACTGGATGCGCGAGGCGGTCTCGTAGTCGGTGTCGCGCACCGCCCGCTCGTAGCGCACGCGGGCGTCGTCCAGGGCCGCCTTCAGCTCGCCGACCCGGTTCAGGCCGGCCTTCTGCTGCTCCCAGCGGGCCATCAGGCCGGCGAGGCGCTCGGTGCGGTCGGCCAGGTCGGCGCGCAGGCGCTGCAGGCGCTCGCGGGAGGCCTCGTCCTCCTCCTGCTCCAGGGCCAGCTCCTCCATGCGCAGCCGGTCGACGCTGCGGCGCAGCTCGTCGATCTCCACGGGCGAGGAGTCGATCTCCATGCGCAGGCGCGAGGCGGCCTCGTCGACGAGGTCGATCGCCTTGTCGGGCAGCTGGCGGCCGCTGATGTAGCGGGACGACAGCGTCGCGGCGGCGACCAGGGCGGCGTCGGTGATCTCCACCTTGTGGTGGGCCTCGTAGCGCTCGTTGAGACCGCGCAGGATCGCGACGGTGTCCTCCACGCTCGGCTCGCCGACGAAGACCTGCTGGAAGCGGCGCTCCAGGGCCGGGTCCTTCTCGATCCGCTCGCGGTACTCGTCCAGCGTGGTCGCGCCGACCAGGCGCAGCTCGCCGCGCGCCAGCATGGGCTTGAGCATGTTGCCCGCGTCGAGCGAGGAGTCCCCGCCCGCACCCGCGCCGACGACGGTGTGCAGCTCGTCGATGAAGGTGATGACCTGGCCCTGCGAGCCGCGGATCTCCTCCAGGACGGCCTTGAGGCGCTCCTCGAACTCGCCGCGGTACTTCGCGCCGGCGACCATCGCGCCCAGGTCGAGGGAGACCAGGCGCTTGCCGCGCAGCGACTCGGGGACGTCGCCGTCCACGATGCGCTGCGCCAGGCCCTCGACGACGGCGGTCTTGCCGACGCCGGGCTCGCCGATGAGGACCGGGTTGTTCTTGGTGCGCCGGGAGAGCACCTGCACGACGCGGCGGATCTCGGCGTCGCGGCCGATCACCGGGTCGATCGCGCCCTCGCGGGCGCGGGCGGTCAGGTCGACGCCGTACTGCTCGAGGGCGTTGAAGGTGCCCTCGGGGTCGGCCGAGGTGACCTTCGCGCCGCCGCGCACGGTCGGCAGGGCCTCGCGCAGCGCCTCCGGGGTCGCGCCGGCGGCGCGCAGCGCCTCGCCGGTCGCGCCCTGGTCGGCGGCCAGGCCGAGGACCAGGTGGTCGGCGGAGACGAACGCGTCGCCCATCGCCTCGGACTCGGTGCGCGCCGTCGTCAGCGCGGTCAGCGCGGGCCGCGACAGCTGCGGGGCCGCCACCGAGGAGCCGGAGGCCGACGGCAGCGCGGCCAGCAGGGCGTCGGCGCGCGGGCGCAGGGCGGCGGGGTCGGCCCCGACGGCCTGCAGCAGGGCGGTGGCGACGCCGCCCTGCTGCAGCAGGGCGGCCAGCAGGTGGGCGGGCTCGACCTGCGGGTGGCCGGCCTGCACGGCGCGGCTCGCGGCGGCGGCCATCGCCTCCTGGCTCTTGGTGGTGAGCTTGAGCTCCACGGGACCTCCGAACGGTGCTGGTTCAGTCTTGAGTCGGGATGACTCAACTGTGGTGTGCAACACCGCAGGGGCGCTCCTCCTTCCCGCCGCGGCGGGCCGGTCGGGATCAGCGGCCGGGGTCAGCGGCCGATGCGCCGGTAGCGCTGCAGGCGCGCCGTCGTCCGCTCGCCCGGCTCGCGCCCGCGCAGCGCGACGAGCTCGGCCTCGAGCACGCGGCCGAGGCGGGCGCAGAACTCCTCCGGCTCGGCCGCGGCGTCGGGGCGCTCCGGCACGACGGCGTCGACCAGGCCGGCCCGCACGAGGTCCACCGACCGCACGCCCTGCTGCGCGGCCATCTGGGGAGCGTGGTCGACGTCGCGGTGCACGATCGCGCTGGCGCCCTCCGGCGGCAGCGGCGAGAGCCAGCCGTGCTGGGCGGCCACGACGCGGTCGGCGGGCAGGAGCGCCAGCGCGGCCCCGCCGGCGCCGGAGCCGAGCAGCACCGCCAGCGTGGGCGCCGGCAGCGTGATGAGCTCGGCGAGGCAGCGGGCGATCTCCCCCGCGAGCCCGCCCTCCTCCGCCTCCACGGACAGCGCCGCGCCGGGGGTGTCGATGACGGTGACCAGCGGCAGGCGCAGCTCGCGCGCGAGGTTCATGCCGCGCCGGGCGGCGCGCAGGGCCGCGGGCCCCAGCCGCGTGCGGGTGGTCTGGCCCACGCGGTCCTGGCCGAGGAGCACGCACGAGGCCCCGCCGAAGCGGGCGAGGGCGAGCAGGAGGCCGGGCTCGGCCTCCCCGGCGCCCGTGCCCTGCAGGGGCAGGACGTCGGCGGCCGCGGAGCGCAGCAGCGCGCGCACGTCGGGGCGCTCGGGATCGCGCGAGCGCTCCACCGACGTCCACGCGGGCACGTCCGGCAGCCCCTGCCCGGACCCGCCGGCGTCCAGCACGTCGCCGGGCCGCGGCGCCGGCGCGGGAACGGGCGGGGCGAGGAGGATCCCGAGGGCCCGGGCGGCGACGTCGCGCACCTGCTCGGGCGGCACGACGGCGTCCACGAGGCCGTGGCGCACGAGGTTCTCCGCCCGCTGCACGCCCTCGGGGAAGGGCTCCCCGTGCAGGGCCTCGTAGACGCGGGGGCCGAGGAAGCCGATCAGCGCCCCCGGCTCGGCGACCGTGACGTGCCCGAGGGAGCCCCAGGAGGCGAAGACGCCGCCGGTGGTGGGGTGGCGCAGGTGGACGAGGTAGGGCAGGCCCGCGGCGCGGTGCGCGGCGACGGCCGCGGAGACCTTGACCATCTGCAGGAAGGCCACGGTGCCCTCCTGCATGCGCGTGCCCCCGGACGCCGGGGCGACGAGCAGCGGCAGGCCCTCCGCCGTCGCCCGCTCCACGGCGCCCACGAGGCGCTCGGCGGCGGCGACGCCGATGGACCCGCCGAGGAAGGCGAACTCCGAGGCGGCGACCGCCACGCGCCGCCCGTGCACGAGCCCCTCGCCCGTGAGCACCGCCTCGTCCGCGCCGGAGCGCTGCGCCGCCCGCTCCAGGGCGGCGCGGTACTCGGGCGAGGCCGGCGGCTGCTGCGGCGGGACGTCCCAGGAGCGCAGCGTGCCCGGGTCGACGACGAGCTCGAGCAGGTCCCGGGCGCCCGCGCTCACCGGCTCACCCACCGGCTCACCGGCTCACCCGCTCACTCGCCGTCCAGCCAGGCGCGCACCGCCGCGCCGTCGGCGTCGAGCACCGGCGGGGCGACGTGCTCGCGGCGCGTGGTCTCCGCGCCGTCCTGGCCGAAGAAGCGCAGCGGCGGGCCCGGCAGGGAGATCCGGCCCAGCGTGGCGTGCTCGACGTCGACGACCAGCCCCTGGCTGAGGGTCTGCTCCCACCCGTAGACCTCCGAGAGGTCGCGCACCCTCCCCGCCGGCACGCCGACCTCGTCGAGGCGGGCGAGGAGGCGCTCGGCGGGCCAGGAGGCGAACGCCTCCTCCACCCGCGCGATCACCTCCTCGCGGTGGGCGACGCGCTCGCCGTTGGTGGCCATGCCCTCGGTGGCGGGGTCGACGTCGAAGGCCGCGCAGAAGCGCTGCCACAGCCCCTCGCTGCCGACGGCGATCTGCACCGACCCGTCGGCGCACCGGAACAGCCCGTAGGGGGCGATGGAGGGGTGGTGGTTGCCCTGCGCCCGCCCGACCTCGCCGGCCACCGTCCAGCGGGTGCCCTGGAAGGCGTGGACGCCGACGATCGCGGCGAGCAGCGACGTCCGCACGAGCTGCCCGCGCCCGGTGCGCTCGCGCTCGAGCAGCGCGGCGAGGACGCCGTAGGCGCCGTACATGCCCGCGAGCAGGTCGCCGATGGGCACGCCGACGCGCTGCGGGTCCTCCGGCGACGGCCCGGTGATCGACATCAGGCCCGCCTCGCCCTGGGCGATCTGGTCGTAGCCCGCGCGCCCGCCCTCGGGCCCGTCGTGGCCGAAGCCGCTGATCGACAGGACGACCAGGCGCGGGTTGAGCGCGAACAGGCGCTCGGCGCCGAAGCCGAGGCGCTCCAGGACGCCGGGGCGGAAGTTCTCCAGCAGCACGTCCGCCCGCTCGAGCAGCCGCGCGAGCACCCCGCGGCCGTCGTCGGACTTCAGGTCCAGGGCGAGGGACTCCTTGTTGCGGTTGCACGAGAGGAAGTACGTCGACTCCCGGCCCGCGCCCTCCGCGTCCGGCTGCACGAACGGCGGGCCCCAGCCGCGGGTGTCGTCACCCGCGCCGGGGGTCTCCACCTTGACCACGCGGGCGCCGAGGTCGCCCAGCATCATCCCGGCGTGCGGGCCGGCGAGGGCGCGGGTGAGGTCGACGACGAGGACGCCGTCCAGGGGGCCCGGCACGGGGATCTCCTTCACAGCAGGACGACGAAGACGAGCCAGAGCAGGACCGGCGCGGCGACGGTGACCAGGGCGCCGTAGGACAGCAGCTGGCGGAAGAAGACGTCTCGGTCGACGCCGCGGGCGTTGGCCAGCACGAGCGCGCCGTTGGTGGAGAACGGGCTGACGTCGACGATGGTCGAGGAGACGGCCAGGGCGGCGATGAAGGTGACGGCGCCGACGCCGGTGCCCTCCTGCAGGAACGGCACGGCGAGCGGGATGATCGAGCCCAGCACGGCGGTGGAGGAGGCGAACGCGGAGACCACCGCGCCGATGAAGCACAGCAGCAGCGCCGCCAGCAGCGGGGACGCCAGGCCCGCGACGCTGTTGCCGACGTAGTCGATCGTGCCCATCTCCTGCAGCACGGCGACGTACGTGCTCACCCCGGTGATGAGGACGATCTCCGGCCAGGTCACCTGCCCCAGGGCGCCCTTCTGGGTGCGCGGGGAGACCAGGGAGAGCACGAGCCCGATGGTGATGGCCACGAACCCGATCTCCAGGTCGAAGACGAGGACCAGGACGGCGAGGGCGAGGATGCCGAGCACCGTCAGCACCTGGTAGGGGCGGCTGTGATCGGCCGCCGGGGTCTGCGCGCGCGCGAAGTTCGCCTCCCGGCGCAGCTCCTCGGTCAGGGCCTCGTCCTCGGCGTCCCCGAACGCCTGCGGGCCGGACTGCCCGGAGACCGCGCTGCCGGTCGGGGCCGCGGGGGAGGCGGGAGACGCGCCGGCCGCGGCGGCCCCGGCGCCGCCGCCCGCCGCGCGGGCGCCCACGAGCCCGGGCGCCCCGGCGCCGTCCCCGGCCCCGGTCGCGGGCGCCGTGCGCTGGCGCATGAGCTTGCGGCCCCCCAGGAGGAGGAAGAGCACCGCGGCCACGAGGGTGTTCACGGCGAGGCTGGCGAGGAACGTGACGGTCTCGTTCAGCGGCAGCCCCGCCTCCTCGACCACGCCGTTGGTGATGGTGCCGTAGATGCTGATCGGCGAGAACCCGCCCGCCTGCGCCCCGTGGATGACCATGAGGCCCATCAGCAGCGGGCTGATGCCGTGCTGCACGGCGAAGCCGAGCGCGATCGGGGCGATGATCGCGACCGCCCCGGGGCTGACCGCCCCGACCGCGGTGAGCACCGCCGCGAGCGCGAACATGATCCACGGGATGGTGGCCACGCGCCCGCGCACCGCCCGCACCGCCAGGGAGACGAGCCAGTCGATGGTGCCGTTGTTCTGGGCGATGGCGAACAGGTACGTGATGCCGACGAGGGTCAGGAACAGGCCCGCGGGGAAGCCGCCGAGGATCCCGTCCGCGTCCAGGCCCGCCACCAGGGTCCCGACGAGGAAGGCGCCGACGAAGGCCAGCACGCCCATGTTGATCGGCAGCACGGTGGCGACGACGAACATCACCACCAGGACGAGGATCGACAGGAGTTCTGGGGACACGGTCTCCTCCTCGAGACGCAGCCGGTGTGCGGTGTGGTGGCGCGGGGTGGCGCGGGTGGCGCGGTGCGGGGTGGCGCCGGTGGCGCGGGTCAGCCGCCGAACGCCAGCGCGGCGTCGTCCGCGCTGCTCCCCGCGGCCGTGGGGTCGGCGGTGGCCCCGGCGGCCCGGTCCGCGCCGGCGTCCGCGGCGTCCTCGGCGAGCGCCGCGGCGGTGCTGTCGCGGCTGACGACGGCGGGGTCGACGCGCAGCACCGCGTAGCCCCCGACCGCCCCGGCGCCGAACCCGGGCGCGAACACCCGCACCGGCCGGTCGATCACCCCGTCGCGCACCGCGTCGGCCACGGCGATCGGGATGCTCGCGGCGGAGACGTTGCCGACCTCGGCGATGTCGAAGTAGAGGGCCTCCGCGGGCAGGCCGGCGGAGGTCGCCAGCTTCGTCACCATCGTCTTGTTGGCCTGGTGGGGGACGACGAGCTCGATGCTGTCGAGCAGGGTGTCCGCGGCGCCGTCCGGGTCGGGCAGGGTCCTCAGCTCCTCGATCATCTGCCGCAGGTAGCGCCCGGCCAGGGAGCGCACCTCCGGCCCGTAGACGGTGATGCTGTTCGCGAACGCCGGGTTGGGCCAGACGATGGAGTTCACCTCGCTGACCGGGCCGCTCGCGTACGTCTGCAGCACCTCGATGTCCGGTGCCGCGCCCTCCGGCGCGGGCCCGACGACGACCGCCGCCGCGCCGTCACCGAAGATCATCCGCGAGGGGCGCACCGTGCCGATCTTGTCGGAGAACTTCTCCCCGCACACGACGAGCACCGGGCGGCGCACCTCCTGCAGCAGCCGCGTCGCCTCCGCCAGCCCGTAGGGGAACCCGGCGCAGGCCGCGACGAGGTCGACCGAGGCGTGCGTCTGGTGCATCCCGAGCTGCCCCGACAGCCACGTGGCGGTGGAGGGCATCAGCCGGGTGCTCGTGCAGGTGCAGAACAGGACGGCGCCGATCTCCTCCGGCTCCCGCCCCGCCACGGCCAGCGCCCGCTGCGCCGCCTCCAGCGCGAGGTCCTCCAGCGGGCGCGCGGTGTAGAGCCGCTGCTCGATCCCGGTCTTGTCCGTGATCTCCTGCGCCGTCATCGGCGACCAGCTGTAGGCGGCGTTGCGGATCAGGTCCACGTTCGTGCACGGCTGCTCGCCCTTGACGACGGCGAGGGCCTCCAGACGCGGCATCACCGCCACGTCGCGGCGCACCTGCACGGCCGGGTAGGGCTGCACCGGGGGCCGCGCCTGCGGTGCCGCGGCCGGCCTCGTGCGCGGCGCCTGCTGCCCGGTGCGCACCCGGCGCAGGAAGTCCAGGACGTCGCGGTCGCGGGGGTGGAACAGGACCACGTGGTCCTCGTCACGCAGGGAGGCGACCTCGACGAGCTCGGTCTGCGAGCGCTCCCACGGGTACTGGTTGTGCAGCACCATCGCCCAGCGGTGCAGCGCCTCCAGCTCGGGCACGTCCTCGGCGCAGTCGACGATCTGCTGGTGGCTGAAGACCGGGTAGTCCGGGTCGTAGGCCCGCAGGCGCCAGGTGCGGTTGCCCGGGTCCGCCACGGCCTCGGCCACCGTCGGCTTGACCGCCGGCAGCTCCGTCGCGTGGTGCCGCTTGTGCCGGTAGAGGTCGAAGAGGACCTCGAAGATGCGGTCCTCCGACTCCGCGCCCGGACCGGGCGGCAGGCTCGGGTACAGGCCCTCGACCGCCGCGATCTTGCGGTCGGCGTCCTGCCACGGCTCCAGCACCGGGAGGAAGACGTCCTCGCGCGAGCGGGGCACGTCTCCCCAGCGCGTGGGCAGCAGGTCGTACATCGTCACGGCGAACCGGTTGGCCCAGAACAGGTGCAGCGCCAGGTCGCGCAGCAGCTCGTAGCGCGTCGCGTAGGAGCCCGCCTCGACGCGGCGCAGGATCTCGGTGCCGCTGGGGGCCTTGGTCTCGAAGTCGCGCCGGACGACGTCGTCGAGCTCCTCCAGGCTCTCGATGCCGGAGAAGTCGAGCTCCGGGGTGTAGCTGGAGGGCAGGACCAGACGCCCTGCGCGGTCCAGGACGAACGAGCGCATCGCACTCCCCTTCCGGCGGCACTGCCAGCGGCACCCGGCCCGCGCGCCGGGACGGCGCGGCGCGGGTCGAGCAGGACGCCGATCCTCGCGCACTCCGCCGCGATGCACACCCGGGGGCGCCGGTCCCGGTGCCCGCCGACCGCGCACCGCCTCGGGGCCTCTCCGCATCGCGGCGTCGCAGCGCGGGCGCGGGCGCTCGGGCGCGGATGCACGGGCGCGGGCGCTCGGGCGCGAATGCACGGGCGCGGGCGCTCGGGCGCGAATGCACGGGCGCGGGCGCTCGGGCGCGAATGCACGGGCGCGGCGTTGCTGCTGGGATGCCGCGCTGCTGCTGGGATGCCGCGCCGGAGGGGCCCGCACGGCCGTGCGCCGCGGCATCCGGAGCGCATCGCCGCGCCCGAGCGGCAACACGGCGCCCGAGCGGCAACACGGCGCCCGAGCGGCAACACGGCGCCCGAGCCGCCGAGCGGCGTCCGACCTGCGCGCAGGAACGGGCGGGTACGGGCGGGTACGGGCGGGCCCGGCCACATGCGGGCAGGTGCGGTCACTGGGCGGTGCTGTGCTCGTCCCGGATGAGCACGGGGTGGCCCCGTGCCCGTTGGACGGGCACTGGGTGGCCCCGTGCTCACGACGGGCGGGGCGATGGGCCCGCGCAGCCGGACCCGCACGGACGAGCTCGGGCGGCCGCGCAGCCGGGCCCGCGCGCCGTCGAGCGCGCGGGCCCGGCGCCGCTCAGTGCGGGTTCGTCGTCTGCGCGGCCGCGCCGTCCATGCGCACCTCGCGGCCGTCCTCGCTCCACAGCGTGTGGAAGACGCCCTCGCGGTCGACGCGGCCGTAGGTGTGGGCACCGAACAGGTCGCGCAGCCCCTGCACCAGCGCCGCCGGCAGGCGGTCGCGGCGCAGCCCGTCGTAGTAGGCCAGGGCGCTGGCGAAGCCGGGCACCGGCACGCCGAGCTGCACCGCGGCGACGACCACGCGCCGCCACGCGTCCTGGGAGCGGCCCACGACGTCGGAGAAGTAGTCGTCGACGAGCAGGGTGGGCAGGTTCGGGTCGCGGTCGTAGGCCTGCTTGATCCGGTCGAGGAACTTCGCGCGGATGATGCAGCCGCCGCGCCAGATGGTAGCCATCGCCCCCTCGTCCACGCCCCAGCCGTAGGTCTGGCTGGCCACCCGGATCTGGTCGAAGCCCTGGGCGTAGGCGACCAGCTTGGAGGCGTACAGCGCCTGGCGGACGTCGTCCACGAAGGCCTGCGCCCGCTCGGGCGTCACGTCCTCCAGCGCCGTCCCGACGGGCCCGGCGAGGACGCCGCGGGCGGGCCCGCGCTGCTCGGCGTGCCCGGACAGCGCGCGGGCGAAGACCGCCTCGGCGATGCCGGAGACGGGCACGCCGAGCTCCAGGGCCGACTGCACCGTCCAGCGGCCGGTGCCCTTCTGCTCGGCCTGGTCGACGACGACGTCCACGAGCGGCTGGCCGGTCTCGGCGTCCACCTGCCGCAGCACGCGGGTGGTGATCTCGATGAGGAAGGAGTCCAGGTCGCCCCGGTTCCACTCCTCGAAGACGTCGGCGAGCTCCGCGGGGCTGAGGCGCAGGCCCTGGCGCAGCAGGTCGTACGCCTCGGCGATGAGCTGCATGTCGGCGTACTCGATGCCGTTGTGCACCATCTTCACGAAGTGCCCGGCGCCGTCGGAGCCGACGTAGGTGCAGCACGGGGTGCCCTCGACGACCGCGGCGATCGACTCGAGGATCGGTCCGAGCGCCTCGTAGGACTCCCTCGACCCGCCCGGCATGATCGACGGCCCGTTCAGGGCGCCCTCCTCGCCGCCGGAGACGCCCGTGCCGACGAAGTGCAGGCCGTGCTCGCGCAGGCGCGCCTCGCGGCGGCGGGTGTCCTCGAAGTGCGCGTTGCCGCCGTCGACGACGATGTCGCCCTCCTCCAGCAGCGGCACGAGCTCGTCGATGACGGCGTCGGTGGGCGCACCCGCCTTGACCATGATCATGACGCGGCGGGGCCGCTTGAGGGAGGCCACGAAGGCCGCGGTGTCGTCGCTGGGCACGAAGTCGCCCTCGGCGCCGAACTGGCTGACCAGGTCGGCGGTGCGGGCGGGCGTGCGGTTGTGGACGGCGACCACGTGGCCGTGCCGGGCGAAGTTGCGGGCGAGGTTGCGGCCCATCACGGCGAGGCCGGTCACGCCGATGTCGGCGCGCGCGTCGGTCGCGGGGCTCGGGTCCTGTGCGCTCATGGCCCGCCATCCTGCCGATGCCGCGCAGGAGGCGCCATCACACCGGGTGCTGCACGGCGACCGGCCCGCCGGGGTGCGTCAGCAGCGGCGCGTGAGATCGGCGGGTGCTGGGTAGGAGCGGGGCACCCCATCCGATCGACGAGGGAGATCCATGAGCGAGAGCAGCGCAGGACAGGGCCCGGGCCAGAGCGACCTCGGCAGGAGCGTCATCAAGACCCGCAAGGTGACGTCCTGGCAGCCCAACTGGTCGGCCTCGGGCAGCGGCCAGCCGGGCACGTACATCTTCCAGCTCATCCTGGACGACGGCGCCTCCGAGGTCGTCCTCTCGGTCACCGAGGGCGACGCGGACAACCTCTTCGACTGGCTGTCCGCCAGCGACGACGTCCACTACGACCTGGAGCGCGAGGTGCTCGTCTTCGGCACCCGCCGGACGGGCTCCAGCGGCTGAGCACTGCTGGTCAGCTCTGACGTCCCCGGCGGGGGCGCCCGTCGCGGGCGCTCCCGCCGGAGACGGACCGATCCTCTCCGGCACCACCGGACGCCAGGTGTCAGCACGACGGCGTGCTCGGGCGCGTCCTGGTGCTGACAGCTGACGGGCGCGTCAATCCAGCTCGGTGCCGGCGACGAGGGCGTTGCGCCCGGCGAGCGCCTGGACCGCCACGGGGGCAGAGGAGACCTGCGCCTCGCCGTCGACGGGCAGCCACGGCCCGCCGGCAACGGCGTACTGCCCGGTGTAGTGAGTGGTCAGGACGACCTCGTACGCACCCGCAGCGGTGTAGGTGTGCGTCAGGCGCAGGTCGGGGTACGCGGCGCCGGGGTCGCTGGTCGGGCCCAGGGTGGCGCCGTCCCCGAAGCTCCAGCTGTAGCGAGCCGGCGTGGCCCGCACCCGCACCGGGAAGCCGACCACGTCGACGTCCAGCTCCACCGGCTCAGCGGTGGCGTAGACGTTGGTCGGCACGTTCAGCAGCGCGTACCCGGTGTCCGGCTGGACCGAGGCGTCGGCCGCCGGGAGGGGCAGGCGGCGGAAGTCGGCCAGGGTGAACCCCGGGAAGGTCGCGACGGCCGCCTCGGCCTCGGCGTAGCAGCCGGCCCCGGTCAGCTCCCACAGCGGCGGTTCGAGCCCGACGGGCGAGCGGTAGGTCCAGTAGCGGAACTCCCCCGGCGGGCAGGACGCGTCGGCGAGACCGCAGGTGATGTCCGGTTCGGGCGCGTCGGAAGCGACGTCGTCGCACATGCGCACGAAGCGAGTCTGGTATTCCGGAGCGGTCGACGCCTGCTGCGGCACCGGCGCCATGCCGGATGGCGCCTTCGACCTTTTGCCCCTTACCTCCACCACTTTTTCGAGCATCTGCGCTCGAGGAGCGTGGTCTACAGGTCCCTGAGCAGCCGTTACTGCGAGAGTGGCGCTCAAGAAAACGGACACCACCGCACCGGACGTAGTCACATCCCGTCCTTGGCTATGCCAAAAGCAAGCCATCGGTCATCTAGCCACTCAACGCCGATGAGGACTTGGTAGGGGCTCTCAGCTGGCACTTCGCCGCGGACGGATCCTGACGGAGCGATCTCTTGGGTCGCTGCAGCTGAGAACGTCAGACTGACAAGGGTCCCGAAATCTTCCATCGGAGCCGCGATCGGCGCCACGACGGAAAGGTCCGCCCCGCGGATCGAGCCGCCGTCGCCATACTGAGACTCGATGATGTCCACGAAGTTCTGGCACTCGGTGCAGTCAGGGGCGGAGGCTACCTCAACCAGCGTCGTGTCACCGGTGCGGTAGCCGTACTCCAAGGCGTCGAACCAGTAGCTGGCGAAGGCGGCCGCACCGGCCTCTGTGCGGTCCCGAGCCTCCGGTGGCAGGACGGGCGGAGTCTCGATCGGCGTCGGCGTCTCGGTCGGTGTCCGTGTCTCCGTCGGCGTCACCACGGCGGGCGCGGCACTGCGTGCGGGCTCGGCCGTCGTCCCGGCGTCCGAGCACCCCGTGATCAGCGCGACAGCGGCGAAGACCCCGACGACCGGTCGCACGCGGAGGACGCTCGCAGCAGGGATGACCGGCACAGTCGGTGACCATAGCCAGGCCGGTGGGACCCACCAAGGATCTCGACCGGGGGTCTGTGGACAGCCGCGCCACCCGGGTGACGCGCTGACCGTCCGCCACGGGCGAGCGTCAACGGATCAGCTGCACCTCGGCAGGACCGCCCACCCGCTCCCACGCCGAGTCAGCCGTGAGCACGGACGAGGACAGGGTGTCTGCGAGCGCGAGGCAGCACCGATCACCCAGCGAGAGTCCTGGTAGCCGGTAGCGCACCGAGGCGCGAGCGTGCTCCAGCGTCAGCGGCACGACGTCCACCAGCGCCAGGTACCCCTCCGGGTCCTTTCCCCGGCGCGCTGCGACGTCGAGCACCTCGCACCAGTTGACGCTGGACATGAGCGGTCGCCGCAGGAGAGCAGCTTCCACCGCATCGGCTCCCGGCTCCTCGTGGAAGTGGGCGAGGAGGGCAGAGCTGTCGAGGACGACGCTGTCCTCGCTCACCCCTCGGATCCCGTGCCGGCGGAAGGGTCGAGGGGCGGACCCGCCAGCTCGTCCTCGCGAGCTGCCTCCTCGCGTCGCCGGGCGATCAGCTCGTCGACGGCTCCGGGCTCGCCCCCGCTGCCGCGCAGCTCGGCGATCAGGGCCCGCCGCGAGACGAGCCTGGCGCCGCCCCGGTCGTCGAGGGTGAAGACGACGTCCTCGCCAGGAGCCAGGCGCAGCGCAGCTCGGACGTCAGGGGGGACGGTGAGGCGCCAACGCCCGTCGACCTGTGCGTGCGACACGCGCCCAGCATGACGACTCGCCCTCAGAACCGCAAGTGAGGGCGACCCGTGCGCTGTGCCCTCAGGCCTGCGGGCGCCAGATGACGAGCGAGCCCCCGGCGCCGAACGCCGACCCGCCCGAGCGGCCCGGACGGCGGCCGCGCTCGACCGCGACGACGTCCCCGGACGGGCCGGCGGCGAAGACCCGCCGGGTGCGCTGCAGCGCGGCCAGGGCGTCGGAGAGCTCCTCGGACAGGTCGCGCACCTGCGCGCGCAGCCGGTCCGTCTCGGCCTCCAGCTCGAGGATGCGCTTGATGCCCGCGAGGTTGACGCCGTCCTCCTGCGAGAGGCGCTGGACCTCCCGCAGCAGGACGACGTCGCGCGGGGAGTAGCGGCGGCCGCGCCCGACGGCGCGCGAGGGGGAGACGAGCCCGAGCCGGTCGTACTGGCGCAGCGTCTGCGGGTGCATGCCGGCCAGCTGCGCCGCCACGGAGATGACGAAGACCGGCGCGTCGGCGGCGACGCCGCCCGCCTGCGCGTGCGCGCGCTCCCCGACGTCGCCCCGGCGCGGGGTCCCGTCGGAGGCGCTCATCGCGCGCCTCCTCCCGGGGCGCCCGCGCGGGCGCGGGCGAGCAGCTCGGCGCGCGGGTCGCCGTCCGCGGTGGCGTCGCGGAACGCCTCCACGGCCTTGCGCGCGTCGGGGTCCAGCCGCTGGGGGACGACGACCTGCGTGGTGACCAGCAGGTCCCCGGTGCGCCCGCCGGCGCTGACGCCGCGCCCGCGCACGCGCAGGGTGCGCCCGGACGGCGTGCCCGGGGCGATGCGCAGGCGCACCGTCGAGCCGTCGAGGGTCGGCACGTCGACGTCCGCGCCGAGGGCCGCCTCGGGGAAGGTGACCGGCAGGACGACCTTGAGGTCGTCGCCCTCGCGCGTGAACACCGGGTGCGGCTGCACGCGCACGGCGACGAGCAGGTCGCCGGGCTCGCCGCCGCGCGGGGAGGGGCGGCCCTGGCCGCGCAGGCGCACCTTCTGCCCGTCGCGCACGCCGGCCGGGATGCGGGCGGTGACCGTGCGGCCCTCCACGCGCAGCGTCACGGTCGTGCCCGTGACGGCGTCGGCGAAGGGCAGGGGCGCCTCGGCCTCGAGGTCCGCGCCGCGGGTCGGCACCCGGAAGCCCGTCGCGGTGCCCCCGGCCGGCCCGCCCACCCCGGCGCCGGCGCCGGAGAACAGGCCGCCGAGCAGGTCCTCGAAACCCGGCGGCACGCCGCCGGGGCCGCCCGCCGTCTCGTAGCGCACGCGGGGGCCGCCCGCCCCGGCGCCGAACAGGCCGCCGAGCAGGTCCTCGAACCCGTCGGCCCCGTGCCCGGGACCGGCGGCGGTGAACCGCGCCCGGCCGCCGGCCATGGCGCGCACGGCGTCGTACTGCTGGCGCTGCTCGGGGTCGGAGAGGACCGCGTAGGCCTCCCCGACCTCCTTGAAGCGCGCCTCGGCGCTCGCGTCGCCGGGGTTGGCGTCGGGGTGCAGGGTGCGGGCCAGCTTGCGGTAGGCCTTCTTCACCTCGTCGGCCGACGCGTCCTTGCTCACGCCCAGCACGGCGTAGAAGTCCTTCTCCAGCCAGTCCTGACCTGTCACGACGCCTCCTTCCTCGTCCTCAGGATCGCTCCTGCGCGCACTCTCCCGGCAGAGTGCGGCATCAGGGACCCCCCAGGGCGCACCTTCCGTGGAAGGTGCGCCCTGGGGGGCGCGGGTACCGCACCTTCCGGGGAAGGTGCGGTACCCGGGTGGTGCGGGCGGCTCAGGCGGGGCCGGTGACGGCGACCCGCGCGGGCCGCAGCACCCTCTCCCCCACCCGGTAGCCCGGCTGCAGCACGGTCGTCACGGTCGTCGACGTCGCCGCCTCGTCCGTGCCGTGCATGAGGGCCTCGTGGACGGCGGGGTCGAACTCCTCGCCCGCCTCGCCGTAGCGGGCCAGGCCGAAGCGCCCGAGGACCGCCTCGAGCTTGTCGGCGATGGCCGCGAACGGGCCGCCCTGGAGGTCGCCGTGCTGGCGGGCCAGGTGGACGTCGTCCAGCACCGGCAGCAGGGCCTCCAGGACGCCGGACGTCGCCGACTCGCGGGCGACGTCGCGGTCGCGGTCCACGCGCCGCCGGTAGTTGACGTACTCCGCCTGCAGCCGCTGCAGGTCGCCCAGGCGCTCCTCGGCGATCTGCAGGGCCGCGGACAGCTCGGCGGTGACGTCCCCCTCCGCCTCGGCCTCGACCTCGTCGAACCCGCCGGCGCCCGCGGCCTCCGCCGCCGGAGCCGACGAGGCCGAGGGAGCCGACGGGGCAGACGGGGCCGAGGAGCTGGGGGCGGTGCGGACCTGGCCGGTCTCGGGGTCCAGCCGCCGCCGGTCCCGGACGACGGGGGCGCCGGGGCCCTCGCCGTCCGGGCCGGGGACGGCCTGCGCGTCGGTCTGGCTCACCGGCGCTCGTCCTCGTCCACGACCTCGGCGTCCACGACGTCGTCCTGGCCGGTGGCCGACCCGGTCGCGCCGGTGCCGCCGGCCGCGCCGGCCGGCGCGCCGGTGGTGGCGCCGTCGGCGGAGGCCTCGGACTGCTGCGCGTACAGCGCGGAGCCGAGCTCCTGGCTGGCGGTCGCCAGCGCCTCCTGCTTGGCCTTGACGGCCTCGACGTCGTCGCCCTCGAGCGCGGTGCGCAGCTCGGAGATCGCCGTGCGGACGCGGGTCACGCCGTCCTCGGGCAGCTTGTCGGTGTTGTCCGCGACGAACTTCTCGGTCGAGTAGACGAGCTGCTCGGCGGAGTTGCGGGTCTCGGCCTCCTCACGGCGGCGGCGGTCCTCCTCGGCGTGCGCCTCGGCGTCCTTGACCATCCGCTCGATGTCCTCCTTCGACAGCGCGCTGCCGCCGGAGATGGTCATCGACTGCTCCTTGCCGGTGCCGCGGTCCTTGGCGGAGACGTGCACGATGCCGTTGGCGTCGATGTCGAACGTGACCTCGATCTGCGGCACGCCGCGCGGGGCGGGCGCGATGCCGGTCAGGTCGAAGGTGCCCAGCGGCTTGTTGTCGCGCACCAGCTGCCGCTCGCCCTGGTAGACCTGGATGAGCACGCTGGGCTGGTTGTCGTCGGCAGTGGTGAAGACCTCCGAGCGCTTGGTCGGGATCGCGGTGTTCCGCTCGATCAGCTTGGTCATGATCCCGCCCTTGGTCTCGATGCCGAGGGACAGCGGGGTCACGTCGATGAGCAGGACGTCCTTGCGCTCGCCCTTGAGGACGCCGGCCTGCAGGGCGGCGCCGACGGCGACGACCTCGTCCGGGTTCACGCCGCGGTTGGGCTCCTTGCCGCCGGTCAGCTCGCGCACGACCTCGGCGACGGCGGGCATGCGGGTGGAGCCGCCGACCAGGACGACGTGGTCGATGTCGCCGAGCTTGACGTCGGCGTCCTTGATGACCTGGTGGAACGGCGCCTTGGTGCGCTCGAGCAGGTCGCGGGTCATGTCCTCGAACTGGGCCCGGGTGAGCTTCTCGTCCAGGTGGACGGGGCCGTTCTCGGTCATCGACAGGTACTGCAGGCTGATCGAGGTGCTCGTCGCGCTGGAGAGCTCCTTCTTGGCCTGCTCGGCGGCCTCGCGCAGCCGCTGCATGGCGATCTTGTCCTTGGACAGGTCGACGCCCGCGGTGTTCTTCACCCGGCCGACCAGCCAGTCGACGATCTTCGCGTCCCAGTCGTCGCCGCCGAGGTGGTTGTCACCGGACGTGGCGCGCACCTGGATGGTGGAGAAGCCGTCCTCCGGGTCCTTGCCGACCTCGAGGAGGGAGACGTCGAAGGTGCCGCCGCCGAGGTCGAAGACGAGGATGAGCTCGTCCTCCTTGCCCTTGTCCAGGCCGTAGGCCAGGGCCGCCGCGGTCGGCTCGTTGATGATGCGCAGGACGTTCAGGCCGGCGATCTCCCCGGCCTCCTTCGTCGCCTGGCGCTGGGCGTCGTTGAAGTACGCCGGCACGGTGACCACGGCGTCGGTGACCGGCTCGCCCAGGTAGGTCTCGGCGTCCCGCTTGAGCTTCTGCAGGATGCGCGCGGAGATCTCCTGCGGCGTGTACCTCTTGTCGTCGATCGTGACGTTCCAGTCGCTGCCCATGTGGCGCTTGACGGACGTGATCGTGCGCTCGACGTTGGTGACGGCCTGGCGCTTGGCGATCTCGCCGACCAGCGGCTCACCGGACTTCGCGAACGCGACGACGGACGGCGTGGTGCGACCGCCCTCGGCGTTGGCGATGACGGTGGGCTCGCCGCCCTCCAGGACGGCGACGACGGAGTTGGTCGTGCCCAGGTCGATGCCGACCGCTCGAGCCATGGTGGTTCCTCGCTCCCTGTGTGAGTCTCTGCCGCTCAAGTGTGCTCCGGGCCCGGGGAGTGTCAAACCCGGACGCGGAGGACTTGAGTCTGCCGTGCTCAACCTGCGGGGTGCGGCGGATGTTCCCGGGCGGTCAGCGAGGGCTCACGCGGACGCCGCGCGGCGCAGCGGCCCCAGCCCCGCCAGCGCCGCGCGCGGCACGTGCACGCGCGGGCACCGGCCGTGGGGGTGCCGCTGCAGGCGGGCGCGGCCGCCGAGCGCGGCGAGCAGGGCGTCGGCGGCCGGCTGCGTCAGCCCCGGGCGCACCTGCAGCTCGCTGCGGCCCAGCAGGTGCAGGGCGCCGGCGAAGTGCTCCACCAGCGCCGACCCGACGCCGCACCGCTGCCACGCGTCCTGCACGAGCACCTCCACGGCGCCGGCGATCGGGTCCTCCTCCCCGGTGCACACCGCCGGGCGCAGGGCGCCCAGGGCCACCAGCTCGCCGGGCGCCCGCTCGACGACGACGCCGCCGGGCCGGCGCAGCCACGCCTCCTGCTGCACGAGCGGCAGCACGGCGCCGCCGCGCCCGGACCAGCCCAGCCGGGTGCCCGGCGTGCAGCGGGCGAGCAGGCGGGCCAGCTGCGGCAGGTCCGCGGGGCGGGCACCGCGCACGACCAGCCGGGTGCCGCGGGCGGTCAGCGGCCAGGGCCGGGCGATCAGGGCGCGCGGGTCGCCGCCGAGCTCCAGCGGCGGCACGAGCGGCGCGTCCTGCGGCGCGGAGGGCGCCTGGCGCGGCACGCGCGGGGACGGGGACGCGGCCGGGGCCAGGGCCGGGGCCGGTGCCGGCGCGGGGAGGGTCGAGGTGCTCACCGGCGCAGCGTGCGACGCGGAACGTCACCGCGTGTTGCCCGTTCGTGTCGTCCAGGTGTCGCCACCGGAGCTCCCCGGGTGCGCGGTCGGCGTGTCAGGACAGGAGCAGCTCCCACGTGCCGGCGGCCACCCCGGCGGCGGTGGCGGCGCCCGCGAGGCCCGCGCCGCCGAGGACGACGAGCCAGTCGCCCGCGCGCACCCGGCTGGTGCGGGCCCAGGTGCGCTGCGGCGACGCCCCGAAGCCGCGCGCCTCCATCGCGGTCGCCAGCACGGCAGCGCGGCGCACGGCGAGCACGAGCAGCGCGAAGACCTGTCCGGTCGCGCGCCGCGCGCCGGCGAGCAGGCCGTCGTCCCCCAGCCCGCGCGCCCGCCGGGCCAGCCCCAGCTGGGTCCACTCCTCGGCGAGGACGTCGACGAGGCGCAGCGCGGCCAGCGCCGCGAGGACGAACCGGTGCGGCAGCCGCACCACCTGCGCCAGGGCGTCCCCGAGGTCCGTGGGGTCGGTGCTGGCGAGCAGGACGACGCCGGGCAGCCCGATGGCGCAGACGCGCGCGAAGACCGCGGCGGCCGCCAGCAGCGACCCGGTCGTCACGGTGACCGGTCCCGCGCCGAGCAGCACCGCGCCCTCGTCCGCGCCGACGAGGGCGGTCAGGACGGCGGCGGGGACGGCGCCGAGCAGCACGACCGCCGCGCGCCGCGCCAGGGCCCGGGCGGACAGGCCCGCCCGCGGCAGCACCAGCAGCTCCAGCAGCAGCGCCGTGCCGGCGGTGACGGGGTCGACCGTGAGCAGCAGGGCGACCGAGACCAGGAGCGCCACCGCCAGCTTGGCGACGGGGTTGGCGCGCGCGAGCGCGGTCGGCCGCACCGCGCCCGCGTCGAGCAGGCCGAGGCTCACGGCGCCGCTGCTCCGGATCGCCGCGGGCTCACCGCGCCGCTCCCGCCGGCAGCCGGGTGCGCACCCGCCCGTCCGCCACGGCCCACACCTCGTCGGCGAGCGCCGCGGTGAGGTCCGCGTCGTGCGTGGCGGCCACGACCGCCGCGCCCTCGTCGCGCACCTCGCGCAGGAGCCGCACCAGCTGCGCCCACGTCCGGGCGTCCTGGCCGAAGGTCGGCTCGTCGAGCACGAGCAGCCGCGGGCGGGTGGCCAGCGCGGTCGCCACCGACAGCCGCCGCTGCTCCCCGCCCGAGAGCGTGAAGGGGTGGGCGCGGGCCAGGTGCTGCAGGTGCAGCCGCTCGAGCAGGGCGGCGACGCGCGCGGCGACGTCCGCCTCGGGCGCCCCGGCCCGGCGCGGCCCGACCGCGAGCTCCTCGGCGACGGTGCCGGCGACGAACTGGTGGCGCGGGTCCTGGAAGACCGACCCGATCCGGGTGACCAGCTGGCGCGCGCGCCACCGCACCGGCTCCTCGCCGGCACCGGCGGCGAGGGCGGGCGTCGCGCGCACGCGCCCGGACACCGGCGCCACCAGACCGGCCAGGGCGAGCGCGAGCGTCGACTTGCCGGCCCCGTTGGGACCGCGCACGGCCACGACCCGGCCCGCCGTCACGCCGGCGTCGACGCCGCTGAGCACGGGAGCGCCGCCCCGGCGTCCCACGGCGACCTCCTCCAGGGCCAGCAGCGGCTCCTCGGGCGGCGTTGCGCGCACCTGGGCCGGCGAGGCAGCACCCGGCGACGCGGTGGGCCGCAGGGGCGCCGCGGACCTGCCGGGCAGCCACACGCCGGCCGCCGCCAGCTCGGCGGCGCGCTCGGCCAGCACCCGTTCGGGCGGGCCGTCGGCGAGCGCGCCGCCGCCGGGCGCGAGGACGACGACGCGGTCGACGAGGTCCAGCCACAGGTCGACCCGGTGCTCGACGAGCAGGCAGCCGCCGCCGGTGGCGCGCAGCTGCTCTCCGACCACCGCGCGCAGGCGGCGGGCGCCGTCCGGGTCGAGCATCGCGGTCGGCTCGTCGAGCAGCAGCAGGCCGGGGCGCAGCGCCAGCACGCCCGCGAGGGCCAGCCGCTGGCGCTGTCCTCCGGACAGGCGGGACGTCGGGTGGCGTCGCGGCAGCGGCAGGTCCACGGCCGCCAGCGCGCCGTCCACCCGCGGCCAGATCGCCTCCGGCGGCACGCGGTGGTTCTCCAGGCCGAACGCGACGTCGTCCCCCACGCGGGCGAGCACCGTCTGCGCCTGCGGGTCCTGCAGCAGCAGCCCCGTGCGCGCCTCGCCCGCGCGCCCTGCGACGGCGTCCAGCCGGGCGCGGCCGGCCGGCGCGCCGTCCAGGAGCAGCTGGCCCTCCTGCTCCCCGGAGCCGTCCTCCCCGGCGTCGAGGAGGCCGGCGACGCCCGCGAGCAGCGTGGACTTGCCGGCACCGCTCGGGCCGAGCAGCAGCACCCGCTCACCGGGCGCGACGTCGAGGTCGAGCCCGCGCACGGCCCACGCCCGCCGCCCGTTCCAGCGCCAGCCCCAGCCGCGGGCGGCGATGCGCGGCGCGTGCACCGCCGGGGTCAGACCCGGCTGGCGCCGCGCCCGGAGGCGAGCGGCGCCAGGGCGCCCGTGGCGGCCAGCGCGCGGGTCAGCGCCCAGGCCCCCGCCCCGGCGACGACCACCCCGGAGACCACGGCGAAGGCGACGTAGACCGCCTTCAGCTCGGCGGGGAGCTCCGGGTAGTACACGAGGCTGTCGAGGAGGCCGACCACCACGCCCGCACCCGCCCCCGCGGCCAGCGCCGCGGGCAGGCCCCAGCGCCGGTAGAGCATCAGGGCGAGGACCACCTCGGCGCCGAGGCCCTCGAGCAGGCCGTACCAGACGGTCGCGAAGCCCCACTGGTTGCCCACGAGCGCGCTGAGGACGGCGGCGACGAGCTCGGTGTAGACGGCGGCACCGGGACGGCGGACGACGAGGCCGCCGAGCACCCCGGGCAGGAGCCACACGCCGGCGACGAGCGCCGACGCGGGCGGGAAGAAGGCGAGGGCCGCGCTCACCGGCCCGTAGGCCGCGACGTTCCACACCACCAGGAGCAGCCCGCCGGCGACACCGAGGACGCTCGCGACGACGATGTCGACCACGCGCCAGCGCGGATGGTGCGAGGAGGTCCACCCCGCCAGCCACGACCCGGCGAGGGCGAGGAGGACCGCGAGCGGGACGGTCAGGTCCGTCTCGAACAGCGTGGGGCGGCCGAGCAGCCCCGACCCGACGGCGGCGGCGAGCAGGAGGCCCGCGGCGGCGAGCGCGAGCGGACGGCGCCCGGTCGGCACCGGCGCGGTGGCGCCGTCGGCGCCGCGGGTGGAGCGGTGGGTGGTGCTCATGGTGGTCCTCCTCCGTCGGTGGAAGGAGGGGATGCCGCGCGCCCGCCCCCAGGCGGGTGCGCGGCCGAGATGCCCGACTCCCTACGCCGGTGTGACCCGGATCAGGTTCGAGGGTCTGCGGTCGCCCGCACTCTCAGCGCCCTGGTGGCGCTCCCCTGTCGTTCACCGCGCATCGTACTGCGGCCGGACGGGGGTGCTCAGGTGGCCCCGCGTCCCCGGGAGCGGCAGGGTGGCGCCGGGCCCGCGCGGTCGGCGCGGACGGCGCGAGAGGAGCAGGCGGTGGGCGGTCTGGTGTGGAGCGTGATGTCGCTGGGGTCGAAGGTCGTCGGCCGGTCGGTCACGAACACGGCGGCGAGCCGCGTCTGGAAGGCCGCCACGCGCCGCAACCCCCCGATGAACCCGATGAGCCCGGCGACGTCGTGGGGCGAGGCGACGGCGTGGTCGATGGTCACGGGCGCGATCAGCGGCTTCGTCGTCATGCTCCTGACGCGGCAGGCGGCGAAGTTCTACCGGACGTCCGCAGGCCACCTGCCCCGCAAGGTCGCCCAGGACGGCTGACGCCGACCGCCGCCGGCGCGGCCGCACGGGTGCTCGGGCGCCCCGACCGGCCGCGGGCGTGGCACCCTCGGGGGGTGCTGCTCAGCTCGCTGCGCGAACCCGGGACGGGGCGCCCCTCGCCGCTGGCCAAGCTCCTGGCCGTGCTCGTCGTCGCGGGCATGCTCGCCTCGATCTCGCCCGTGCTGGTGCCCGTGCTGCGCTGGTTCGCCGCCCCCTTCTGAGCCGGCGCAGCCCTCCGGCCTGAACATCGACAGGCCGTGAGCACTCGTCGCTCTCTGTAGACTCTTCGCGCGGCTGCCGTCGGGGCGCCCGCTCGAGGAGGGCCCGATGCACCGCACCGCCGTGGCCCCGGCCTGCGCGGTCCTC
This sequence comes from Quadrisphaera sp. DSM 44207, assembly GCF_900101335.1. NCBI lineage: Bacteria > Bacillati > Actinomycetota > Actinomycetes > Kineosporiales > Kineosporiaceae > Quadrisphaera > Quadrisphaera sp. DSM 44207. Next base: position 198,341 of record NZ_FNKA01000004.1, read on the forward strand.
GCCCTCGCCGCCGGCCTCGCGCTCGCCGCTCCCGCGGCCGCCGCTCCCGGCGCCGCGACCACCGCGAGCGCGACCACCGCCGGCCCTCCCCCTGCCGCCGCGCGCGTCGTCCTCGACCCGGCGCAGGTGTCGGTGCGCCTCGTGCTGGACGACGCCCGGACGGCGCCCGCTCCGAGCGGGGACGCCGCCCGCGGCGCGCAGGCGGCGCCCGCGGCCCCCGGCGCGCGGCTGAGCATCGACCTGCCCGACGTGGTCGACGCCTCGGACGCGCGGGCCGCGCTGCGCGTGGACGGCGCCGAGCGGGCGGTGCCGGTGGAGCTCTCGCTGCACGACGGGCGCCTGCACCTGGAGCTGCCCTCCGCCGACGAGCTCGACCAACGCGGGAGCGACCGCGGCGAGGACGCCGCGGCGCTCGCGCAGGGCGGGGCGGCCCCCGCCGACCAGCTCGGGGCGGCCCTCGGGCAGGGCGGGGCCGGCGCACCGGTCGTGCTCGAGCTCGACGGGCTGGCCCTGGACGACGCCCCGCCGGGGTACCGCGTCGAGCCCGCCGCGGCCCTGCCCCTCCGCCTCGCCGAGGACGCACCCGCGTCGGTCGAGCTCGGCCTCGGCGTCGCCGCCACCGCCGACGTCGGTGCGGCCGGGGCCGGTGGCGGGGCCGCTGACGCGCCCGGTGGCGGCGTGGCGGCGGGCGCGGACGTCGAGGTCGAGCTGCCCGCCACCTCGGCGCTCGGGCTCCTCGGGCACGAGGCGCTCGGTGCGCCCCCCGCCTCGCGCGGCGCCCCCGCGGAGGCGCCCTTCGTGCTGCGGGCGCTGGACCCTCGGGGCAGGCCCGTGGCCGGCGCGCCCGCTGTGCAGCCGGACGCCGCGACCTCCGGCGACGGCCGCCGCGCGAGGGTCGAGCTGCCGGCGGACCTGCCGGCCGGCTCCTGGGCGCTGACCGCCGTGCTCGTCGCCGAGGACGTCCCCGCCCGCACCGTCGTCACCGCGCGCCTGCAGGTGCGGGCGGCGGAGGCCGCGGTCGAGGTCGCGGCCGAGGCGGCGACGGCGACCTCGACGTCGGGAACCGCGACGGACGCCGCGACGCCGTCCCCGACCGCGCGCCGCCTGAACCCCGGCCTCAGCTCCGCCACCGGGGTCGAGGAGCCGACCGCACCGGGGTCGGCCACCGGTCGGGCCCTCGTCGGGGCGGGTGCGCTCGCCGCCGCCGGCGCCCTGGCCGCCGCCGCCCTGCGCCCGGCCCGCCGACGGACGGAGGGCTGACGTGCCCGCGCCCTCCCTGCACCGGCGCTCCGCGGGCCTGCCCACGCTGCGGACGACGGCCCTGGCCGGCGCCGTGGTCCTGGCCGCCTCCGGCGCCGTCACCCTGGGCACCGCGATCGCCAGCCGCGACGGCGCCGGCACGACCGCTCTGCCCGCCCTGCCCCCGGCCGCCGCCGACGAGGTGCTCGCGGTCCCCGGCGCCGCGCAGCCCGCGCGCGCCGCTCCCGGCCCGGTCGGCTCCTCCGTGCGCCTGCAGGTGCCCGAGGTCGGCCTCGACGTCCCGGTGCTGCCGCTCGCGCCCGCGGACGGCGCGCTGAACCCGCCGACGATCGGCGAGGCGTACTGGGTGCAGCCCTACGGCGACCCGGTCGGGGACGCCGAGCAGGCCGACAACACCCTGTACATCGCCGCCCACTCCTCCAGCGGCGGCGGCGCCGCCTTCGACCCGCTGCTGGACCGCCGGCGCCAGCGCGGCGCGCTCGAGCCCGGCGACGTCGTCACCGTGCGCACCCCGCAGGGTTCGGTCGACTACACCGTGCAGCGCACGCAGCGGTACGCCACGGACGAGCTGGCCGGCGCCGAGGAGGTCTGGGAGGCCTCCCCCGGCCGCCTCGTGCTCATCACCTGCTTCCAGCGCGGCGACGGGCGGCCGTCGACGGAGAACCTCGTCGTCGTCGCCGGGTCCTCGGGCGCCTGAGCGGTCCTCGGGCGCTGGGCGCTCAGCGGACCGGGAAGCCCTCGGCGTCCACCACGAGGCCCCCGCACGCCTCCGCCAGCGCGGCCGCCAGGCGCTCGACCACCGCGGCCGCCTCCGCGCGCGCCCGGCAGAACTCCTCCGCCGGGTGCTCGGTCTCGGCCTCGTGCTCCTCCGCCGGCCACCACACGACCCGGTAGCTGACGGCGGAGGCGGCCCACGGCTGCGCGGCCACCGAGGGCGGCAGCTCCTCCGCGCCGCCCACGAGCACCTCCACCACGCCCTCCTCCGCATCCGCCTCCTCCGGGCCCATCCGGACGACGAGGGCGTAGGCGTCGAGCGCGTCCGGCTCGGCCATCGCCGCGGCGTCGCGGCGGTCCGCGGCCAGGTGCAGGCCCTCGCGCTGGGCGTCGGTCAGGCCCACCCCGGCGCCGGGCGCCTCCAGCGCCCGCACCGCCGAGAAGCTCAGTCCCTGCCACACCTGGCCGTCCATGGCGAGCTCCGCCGACGGCACGGCGGCGGCCGCCGCCTCCAGCGCCGCCTCGGGGGGCAGCCAGTAGCGGCTGTGGACGGTGCGGTCGATCCACGCGTCGCGGTCGGGCTGCAGCAGCGCACCCGACGGCGCGACCCGCACGGCGCCGCCCAGGCGGCGGGCCAGGGCGAGGCCCAGCTCGACGGCCCGCCGCTCGTCGTCCACGGGCAGCCCGTCGGGGAAGGCGCGGTGCAGCCCGTCCCGGTCCGTGGCCCCGGGCAGGGGCGGGGTGCCGCGCTCGCGCGGGCAGGTCAGCGCCCACGCGGTGCGCCACGGCGGCGGCACGGCCGCGGTCGCCGCCGCTCCGGCGTCCAGCCGCAGCGGGCCCCGCAGCGCGGCGTAGCGGCCCGTGCGCAGCACCACCACGTCGCCCTCGTCCTCCCGCGCGGCGCCCGGGGAGCGCTGCAGCACCAGGTCGGCGACGGCGTCCGGCGCCGTGCCGTCGGGCAGCAGCAGCAGGTGCGCCTGCGCCAGGGCCCGCCCGGCCTCCCGCCCGCTCACGTCGCCCACGACGGCCCCCTACGAGACCCGGGTGCGGGAGAAGGACAGGTGCGAGCGGCTCGCCGTCGGGCCGCGCTGGCCCTGGTAGCGCGAGCCGTAGCGGGCGCTGCCGTAGGGGTGCTCGGCCGGGCTGGTGAGCCGGAAGAAGCACAGCTGCCCGATCTTCATGCCGGGCCACAGGCTGATCGGCAGGGTCGCCACGTTCGACAGCTCCAGCGTCACGTGCCCGGAGAAGCCCGGGTCGATGAACCCCGCCGTCGAGTGCGTGAGCAGCCCGAGCCTGCCGAGGCTCGACTTGCCCTCCAGCCTCGCGGCCAGGTCGTCGGGCAGGGTCACCTGCTCGAACGTCGAGCCCAGGACGAACTCGCCCGGGTGGAGCATGAACGGCTCGTCCGCGGCGACCTCCACGGGCCGCGTCAGCTCCGGCTGGTCCTGCGCCGGGTCGATGAGCGCGTACTTGTGGTTGTCGAAGAGCCGGAAGAAGCGGTCGAGCCGCACGTCCACGCTGGACGGCTGCACCATCGCCTCGTCGTGCGGGTCGAGCACGACGCGCTCGGCGGCCAGCTCGGCGCGGATGTCGCGGTCGGAGAGCAGCACGGGATCACCGTAGTGGTGCCGCGGCCGCGGGACGCCGACGCGATGGCCGGTCGCCGCGGCGGCCTGGGTATGCTGCTGCGCGGGTGCTCGCCCCAGCACCCGTGCGGGTGTAGTTCAGTGGCAGAACTTCAGCTTCCCAAGCTGATAGCGCGGGTTCGATTCCCGTCACCCGCTCCCAGCGCCCTCAGACGACGTCGCCGAAGTCGCCCCCGAAGTCACCGCCGCCGAAGTCGCCCGCGCTGCCGAGGTCGCCGACGTAGTCACCGCCCCCGCCGGCGTCCGCGGCGTCGGTGTAGTCGCCGCCGTAGTCGCCGCCCTCGCCCCCGAGGTCGCCCCCGTCGCCGGCGAGGTCCTGGCCGGAGTCGTCGAAGTCGAACATCGCGTCGGCGATGGCCGTCCCGACGAAGGCGCCCGCGATGCTCGTCAGCAGGCTCCCGGCGATCAGCCCACCCATGCCGATCCCGCCGCCCATGCCCGTGCCGCCGCGGCTGAAGCTGCGCTCCAGCGTGCCGGGCGAGCGCATCTCGGCGCGCGTCGCCATGCGGGCGAGCGCGCGCGGGTCGTCGCTGGTGGTGCGCTCGTGCGGCGGGACCTGCGAGCTCAGCTCGGCCAGCACCTGGCGGCGCTGCTCCGGGGTCAGCTGCGCGAAGGCCTCGGCGTGGGCCTGCTCGATCTGCTCGGGCGGGGCGGTGCGCAGCAGGTAGCGGTAGCGCTCGATGGCCTGCTGGTCGCTCGAGGCGCCACGGCCCCCGGCGGGCGGCTGACCGTGCCCCGGGACCGGCGCCCCGTAGCCCTGCGGGGGCGCGTAGCCCCGCCCGTGGCCCTGCGGGGGCGCGTAGCCCTGCCCGTAGCCCTGGCCGTCGTCCTGCCCGTGGCCCTGGGCGGTGCTCCGCCTGCGCCCGAAGAGCCTGTCCAGGAGTCCCATGACGCCGTCCTCATCGGTTCCGGGCGTGGCCGATCGGCCACGCCGCTCCAGCGGTTAGCATCGCCCCCTACCCGGGTACCGTCGGATCATGAGCACTCCCGACAGCATCCGGCGCCGCAGCGAGGAGCAGGGTGGTCCCGCGGCGGGGCGCACCGCCGCGTCCCAGGACGACGTCGCGGACGAGCACGCCGAGCAGCAGGCCGCGCGCGTCCCCGGCGGCACGGCGGACAAGCCGCAGGAGATCCCCGTCAAGGGCTGGTTCCAGATCGCCAAGCGCGGGTGGAAGGAGGCGCAGCAGGACAACGTGCCGCTCATGGCGGCCGGGGTCGCCTTCTACGCCTTCCTCTCGATCTTCCCCGCGCTCCTGGCGGTCATCTCCATCTACGGCCTCGTGTCCACCCCCGAGGACGTCACCGCGCAGATCGAGTCCATCGGCGCCGCCCTGCCCGAGTCGGCCCGCGCCCTGCTGGAGCAGCAGCTGACGCAGCTGGTGACCGCGAGCTCGAGCGGCCTGGGCTGGAGCCTGGCGCTGTCCGTCGCCCTGGCCCTGTACAGCGCCTCCAACGGCGTCGGCAACCTCATCACGGCGGTGAACATCGCCTACGACGAGCACGACGACCGCGGCTTCATCAAGCGCAAGGCGCTGGCCCTGGTGCTCACCCTCGGCGCGATCATCGTCGTCGTCGTGGCCCTGGCGCTCCTGGCCGTCCTGCCCGGCGTGCTGAACGCCCTGAACCTGTCCGGCCTCGCCACCTTCGGCATCCAGGTGGCGCGCTGGGTGGGCCTGCTGATCCTCATCACCGTCGCGCTCGCGGTCATCTACCGGGTGGCCCCGGACCGCGACGCCCCGAAGATGCGCTGGGTGTCGGTGGGCGCCGGCATCGCCACCGCGCTGTGGCTCATCGTGTCGGTCGGCTTCACGCTCTACGCCAACATCTTCGGCTACGGCAGCACCTACGGCGCCCTCGCCGGCGTCGTCGTCCTGCTGATGTGGCTGTGGCTGAGCTCCTACGCCGTCCTCCTCGGCGCGGAGATCAACGCCGAGAGCGAGCAGCAGACCGTCAAGGACACCACCAAGGGCGCTCCCCAGCCGATCGGGGAGCGCAACGCGGTCAAGGCCGACACCGTGCCCGCCTGAGCGGGCTCGCGACCGACGCCGTGCCCGGCTGAGCCGGCCCTCTCCGACGGACGCCGTCCGCACTCCTCGGTGGGGTGCGGGCGGCGTCCGCGCGTGAGGGGTCAGTCCTCCGGTGCGGCCTGCGGAGCAGCTCCCGGACGGCGGTCGCGGTCGCGGCTGGGCTGCACGCGCTTCGGCTCGCCCGGCATCTTCGGGTGGTTGGGCGGGTACGGCAGCTCCCCGGCGCCGGCGGCCTCGTCGCGCTCGGCCATCTCCAGCAGCGGGGAGAGGTCGTGCGCGACGTCGTCCAGCGCGGCCATCGGGTCCCCGCGCCGCGCCAGCAGCCCGGGCACGGTGGCGATGGTGAGGTCGTCCGGGTCGGCGTCCACGAGCTCGGCCCACGTCAGCGGCGTCGAGACCGTGGCCCGCGGGGTGCGGCGCGCGGAGTAGGCGCTGGCGATGGTGTGGTCGCGGGCGTTCTGGTTGTAGTCGACGAGGATCGCCGAGGTGCGCTGCTCCTTCCACCACGCGGTCGTCACCCGGCCCCCGGCGCGGCGCTCGACCTCGCGGGCGAGGGCGACGGCGGCCCGGCGCACGGTCGTGATCTCCCAGCGCGGCTCGATGCGCACGTAGACGTGGATCCCGCGCCCGCCGCTGGTCTTGGGGTGCCCGCGGTGGCCGAGCTCGTCGAGCAGCGGGGCGAGCACCTGCAGGGCGACCCAGCGGGCGTCCTCGAAGCCCGTGCCGGGCTGGGGGTCGAGGTCGATGCGCAGCTCGTCGGGGCGCTCGACGTCCGGGCACCGGGTGGGCCAGGGGTGGAAGGTGACGGTCGCCATCTGCGCCGCCCACACCAGGGGCGCGGCGGCGTCGGCGCGCAGCGCGTCGGCGGAGCGGCCGGAGGGGAACGTCACCCGGCAGGTGCGCACGTACGGCGGGGCGTGCGCGGGGACCCGCTTCTGGTAGACCTCCTCGCCCTCGACCCCGTCGGGGAAGCGCTGCAGGTAGGTGGGGCGGTCGCGCAGCGCGCGCAGCAGCGGGCCGGGCCCGCCGTCCGGGGTGCGGGTGGCGACGGAGCGGTAGTACTCGACGAGGTGGCGCTTGGTGCCGCCGTCCGCACCGAGCGCGGGGAAGACGACGCGGTCGGGGCTGGTCAGGCGGACGGCGACCCCGTCGACGTCGAGCTCCTCGGCGGGCGCCTCGGCGGCGGTCACGGCGCGGTTCCGCTGTCGATCATCCGGCCACTGTCCCGCGCCGGGCGGGCTCCGGCATCCCTCCGCACCGCACGTTCCGCCAGACGTGCGGTGTGGAGGGTCCCTGGCGTCGCACTTCCGGCGGAAAGAGCGATCAGGACGTGCGCGCTCAGACGCCGCGCAGGTCCAGGTCGAGGGTGCTGGCGCCGTCCGGGGACGTGCGCACCGGGATGCCCCAGTCCTGCTGGTACAGGTGGCACGCGGCGTGCTCGGGCACCTCGCCCGTCTGCGGGTCGCCGTCGCACGCGGCGGCCTGCACGGACACGTGCAGCACGCCCTCGGGGACGTCGCCGGAGACCACCAGGTCGCGCACGAGGCCCGTCGCGTCGCCGGCGCCGGCGACGAGCAGCTCCGGCGGGGACGCCGAGACGACCAGCCGCGTGGGGTCGCCCCACCGGTCGTCGAGCTCCTGCCCCGTCGGCGGGGTGAACGCGACGCGCAGGGCCACCGGACCGGGCGCGACCTGCGTGGGCGGGCGGCGCACCTGCTGCGCCGCGCCGTCCACGCGCTGGGCGGCGGCCGGCACGGGCAGGCGCACGAGGCGGTGGGCGGCGGACTCGACCACGACGAGCGTCGCGCCGCCGTCCTCGACGAGCAGCGCCGCGGGCTCGGCGAGGTCGCGCGCCAGCGTGCCCACCGAGCCCATCGCGGGGTCGTAGCGGCGCACGGCGCCGTTGTAGGTGTCGGCGACCGCCACCGACCCGTCGGGCAGCACCGCCACGCCGAGCGGGTGCTGCAGCAGCGCCTGCGCGGCGTCGCCGTCGCGGAAGCCGAAGTCGAACAGGCCGGTGCCGACGGCGGTGCCCACCTCGTAGCCGGGCAGCGCGATCGGGAGCACGTTGGCCATCCGCTCGTCCTCGACGAGCGGCACCGAGCGGTCGGGGAGCGCACGATCACGGCTCGGGTCTCGGCGCAGGTGGCGCAGGGCCGAGGTCTCGGCGTCCGCGAGCCACAGCACCTCGCCGTCGGGCCCGCTCGCGACGGCGAGCCCGGAGGTCTGCGCGAACCACGCCTGCTCGGCGGCGCCGTCGCGCAGCCCCTCGGCGGTGGTGCCGGCGAGCACGCGCACGACGCCGCCGGCGGGGTCGGCGGCCGGGTCGAGCGCCCACAGCTGGTGCACCCCCGCCATGGCGATCACCAGCTGCCCGTCGAACCACGCCACGGCCATCGGCGTCGACAGCTCCTGCGCCAGGGCGGGGCCACCGCCCTCGCGCCGGCGCAGCTGCTCGCCCGTGCCGGCGACGGTGACGACCGCGCCGTCGGCCAGGCGCACCCCGCGCACGGCGTGGGCGGCGCTGTCGGCGACGGCGACGTCCCAGCCGACGCGCGCCGCGACGTCCGGCGGCAGCAGCGCGAGCCCGGCCGGCTCGGCGAAGCGCGCCCGCCGCGGGCCGCCGTCGGCCAGGCCCCGCTGCCCGGTGCCGATGCGGTACCGCTCGGTCTCCAGGTCGTCCTCGAGGAGCACGAGCTGGTGGTGGGCGGTGTCGGAGACGAGCAGGCCCCCGCCGGCCTGCGCGGGCAGGGCCAGGACGGCGCCCGGGAAGCTCAGCGCGCTGGTGGGCGCCGGTGGCGGGGTGTACGGGCCGGTGCCCGAGCGCAGCGCGCCCTTCGCCCCGTGCTCGGCGACGAGCTCCCTGATCAGCACCGCGAGCCCGTGCGCGTGGCCCTCCCCCGACAGGGACGCGACGACGTACCCCTCGGGGTCGACGACGACGAGGGTCGGCCAGGCGCGGGCGGCGTAGGCCTGCCAGGTGACCAGCTGCGGGTCGTCGAGGACGGGGTGGCGCACGTCGTAGCGCTGCACCGCGGCGTCGACGGCCTGGGGCGTGCCCTCGTGGGCGAACTTCGGCGAGTGCACCCCGACGACGACGAGGACGTCGGAGAACTCCTCCTCCAGCGGGCGCAGCTCGTCGAGCACGTGCAGGCAGTTCACGCAGCAGCTGGTCCAGAAGTCGAGCAGCACGACCTTCCCGCGCAGGGCCGCGAGGTCCAGGTCGCGCCCGCCCGTGCCGAGCCAGCGCCGCCCGGACAGCTGCGGGGCCCGCACCCGCGCGCGGCGGGCGGTGGCCGGGCTGGTCATCGGGGTCCTCCGGGGGTGCGGTGGTGCGCGTGGTCCTGCTCGCGGTCGCGCTGGGCGATGCCGGCGAGCATCGCGTTGTAGCGCGTCAGGTCCGCGTCGTCGTCCCGGCCGGCGGCCCGGTCGCGGCGGCGAGCCTCGCGGGTGTCGCTGCGCGCCCACTGGGCGGCCAGCACGACCGCGAGCAGGAGGGTGGGCAGCTCGCCGATGCTCCACGCGATGCCGCCGCCGGTGCGCTGGTCGGCGAGCGCGTCGACGCCCGTGCCCAGGGAGGAGAACCACGTCGCCTGCAGGAGGTCCTCGCTGGTCAGCAGCGCGACGCCGAAGAAGGCGTGGAACGCCATGGTCGCGAGCAGCAGCAGCAGCCGCAGCGGGTACGGCGGGCGGGAGGGCCCCGGGTCGACGCCGACGAGCGCGTTGGCGAACAGGTAGCCGGAGGCGAGGAAGTGCACCTGCATCAGCTCGTGGCCCAGGTGCGTGCTCAGGGCCAGGCCGAACAGCGGCGTGTAGTAGAAGGCGACGAGGCTGCCGGCGAAGACGACCGCCGCGACGACCGGGTGCGAGAGGAACCGCGCGTAGCGGGAGTGCACCGCGGTGAGCAGCCACTCGCGCGGCCCCCGGGTGCCGTCGGTGCGGCGCGGCAGCGCGCGCACGGCCAGCGTGACCGGCGCGCCGACGACGAGCAGCGGCGGCACGACCATGGTCAGGACCATGTGGGCGACCATGTGGGCGCTGAAGAGGACCTCGGCGTACGCGGTCGGCCCGACCGACGTCACCCATGCCAGGACGGCGCAGCCGGCGACCCAGCTGAGGGTGCGCCCGAGCGGCCAGCCGTCCCCCCGCCGGCGCAGCCGCGCCACCCCCGCCAGGTAGCCGGCGAGCAGGGCCGCGACGACGAGCAGCCAGAGCAGGTCCGGGCGCGCCTCGGTGACGAAGCGGGCCGGCGTCAGGGGCAGCGGCGGCAGGGGCTCGCCGGTGGCGACCTCCGCCGGGGTCGCGGCCTCGACCGCCCCGCCCGGCAGCGGGGGGCCGGTGCGGGCCAGCGCCACGGCGACGCCGGTCGTCGCGGCCATGACGAGGACCTCGCCGGCCACGAGGCGCCAGAAGGAGCGGGCCCGCCCGGCGTCGAGCGCGCCCAGGGCGCGGCGGCGGTGCAGCCACCCGGCGACGCCGAGCCCGGCGGTGGCGAGCGCCTTGACGAGCAGCAGGGCGCCGTACGGGCTGGCGAGGGCCCCGAGCGAGCCCAGCTGCACCCAGCCGTTGGCGAGCCCGGAGACGACGACGAGCACGAACGCGCCGAGCGCGAGCGCGGAGTAGCGGCGGGCCACCGCGGACAGCTGCGGGCCGAGCAGGCCGCCCACCAGCGCCAGCGCCACGAGGCCGCCGACCCAGGCGCCCACCCCGACCCCGTGCAGCCACCAGGCGGTCACCGCCGTGCGGTGGCCGCCGTCGCCGCTGCCGTGCCCGGCCAGCGCCAGCGGCACCAGCGCCGCCGCGGTCAGGCCGGCGCCCCACGCGGCCGCGGTGGGCGTGGCGGTGCCCACCGCCGGCAGCGTGGCCGCGAGCACCGCGAGGGCGACGGCGAGCCCGAGCAGGCGGCCGGGCTCGACCTCGGCGACGTAGAAGCCGAGCTCGCCGCCGAAGCCGGGCGCGGTCAGGGGGCGGCCGGAGACGTCCGCGTAGCTGAGCACCAGCGCGGCGACCGAGGCGAGCACCCACGCGACGGCGCAGGCCGAGGCCACCCGGGCGGCGCGCGCCCACGCCGGGGTGCCCGGGGACAGCGCCACCGCGAGCAGCAGCAGGGCGCCGAGCACGACCGAGACGGACAGGTCGCGCAGGCCGAGCACCACGGGCAGGCCCCAGCGGACGGCGGCGCCCGGGTCGCCGAGGTCGCGCGGCGCGGCGCCGCCGGTGGCCAGCAGGCTGCTCAGCAGGGCGACGAGCAGGGCCGGGACGGCGAGGAGCAGGGCGAGCCGCGCCGCGCCCGGACCCCGCTCGCGCGCGGCGGGGGGGAGCGGTGCCGGGGCGGCCAGGGGCGGCGCGCTGCTCACCCTCCCAGGGTAGGCGCGCGCCCCGACGGCGGGGGCTCAGCGCGCGGTGACCTGCGCGACAGGTCGCGCCACGGGCGGCGCCGGGAGGCGGCGGTCGGCGAGCACGGGGAACTCCTCGCGCCAGCGCGCCGCGTCGGCGAGGTCGACGTCGACGGCGAGGACCTGCTCGTCGTCCCCGGCCTCGGCGAGCACGCGGCCGCGCGCGTCGACGACGGCGCTGCGCCCGCCCATGCGGTGCCCGGCGTGGGTGCCCGCGGTGTTCGCGGCGACCAGGACCACCTGGTCCTCCACCGCGCGGGCCCGCGCCAGCAGGCTCCACTGCTCCACCCGCGCGGCCGGCCACGCCGCCGGCACGAGCACCAGCTGCGCGCCGCGGTCGACGAGGGCGCGGAACAGCTCGGGGAAGCGCAGGTCGTAGCAGGTCGCCAGCCCGGTCGTGACGTCCCCGGACGGCGCGGGCAGGCGCGCGGTGACGACGTCCTCGCCCGCCTCCAGGAGCAGCGGCTCGCCCGCGCCGAAGCCGAAGCGGTGCACCTTGCGGTAGGTGGCGAGCAGGGCGCCGTCCGGGCCGAGGACGAGGGAGGTGTTCCACAGGCCGCGGCCGTCGGGGCCGGAGGGCTCCCCGGGCGCAGCGCGCTCGACGATCGAGCCGCCGTGGACGACGGCGCCGGCGGCGCGCGCGGCGTCCGCGAGAGCGCGCAGCGTGGGCCCGTCGACGGGCTCGGCGCGCTCGGGCCAGTGCCGGTAGGCGAACCCGCCGGGCGCCCACAGCTCGGGCAGGACGACCAGGTCCGCGCCGCGCTGCGCGGCGACCAGGGCGGCGACGCGCTCGCGGCGCGCCGGGACGGGCTCGTCGTCGCCGTAGCCGACCTGCAGCACGTGCACCCGCATGCGTGGCAGCCTAGGCCGCCGTGGACGTGCACCTGCTCAACGGGCCCAACCTCTCCCGCCTGGGGCGGCGCGAGCCGCAGCTGTACGGGACGATGACGCTGGCCGAGCTCGAGGAGTCCTGCCGCGCCACCGCGCAGCAGCTGGGGCTGGGGCTGCTGGCGCGGCAGACCGACGCCGAGGCGCAGATGATCGGCTGGCTGCACGAGGCGGCCGACGCGGGCGCCGCGGTCGTGCTCAACCCCGCCGGGTGGACGCACACCTCCGTGGCGCTGCGCGACGCGTGCGCGATGCTGACCGGCCCGCTCGTGGAGGTGCACCTGTCGAACGTGCACGCGCGCGAGGAGTTCCGGCGCCACTCCTACGTCTCGCCGGTGGCGTCCGCGGTGGTCGCCGGGATGGGCGTGGAGGGCTACCTGGCCGCGCTGCGCTGGATCGCCGCGACGGCCGCCCCCTCCTGAGCGGTGCGCGCCTCAGGCCCAGAGGAGGGCGCGGTCCGGGCGCTCGAGGACGGCGGCCACGTCGGCGAGGAAGCGGGAGCCCAGGTCGCCGTCGACGAGCCGGTGGTCGAAGGAGACCGACAGCTCGGCGACCCAGCGCGGGCGCACCCGGCCCTTGTGCACCCACGGCCGCTGCCGCACCGCGCCCACGCACACGATCGCGGCCTCGCCGGGGTTGAGGATCGGGGTGCCGGTGTCCACGCCGAAGACCCCGATGTTGGTGATCGAGATCGTGCCGCCGGTCAGGTCGGCGGGGGTGCTGCGCCCGTCGCGCGCGGTGCGCACCAGCTGCGTGAGGGCGGTGGCCAGGTCCAGCAGCGCCAGGTCGCCGGCGTCCTTGACGTTCGGCACGAGCAGGCCGCGGCGCGTGGCGACCGCGATGCCGAGGTTGACGTAGTGCTTGAGCACGATCTCCTGGGCGTCCTCGTCCCAGCTGGCGTTGATGCCGGGGTTGCGGCCGACGGCCAGGCAGATCGCGCGGGCGAGCACGAGCAGCGGCGAGAGGTGCACGCCGGCGAACTCGCGGTCCTCGCGCAGGCGGTCGAGCAGCTTCATCGTGCGCGTGACGTCGACCGTGACGAACGCCGTGGCCTGCGGCGCGGTGAAGGCGCTGGCGACCATCTGCTGCGCGGTGGCCTTGCGCACGCCCCGGACCGGCACCCGGGTCTCGCGGCCCTCGCGCACGGTCTGGGCGTCGGGGGCGTGCTCGAGCAGGTCCTCGCGGGTGACGGTGCCGCCCGTGCCGGTGCCGCGCACGGAGCCGAGGTCCACCCCGAGGGTGCGCGCGAGGGCGCGCACGGGCGGCTTGGCGAGCACGCGGGAGATGCCGGCGGCCACGCCCGTGGCCTGCGGGGGCGCGCTCTCGGGCGCCTCCGGCGCGGGGGACGACCCGGGGGACGGTGCGGGGGACGGCGCGGCCGCGGCGGGCTCGGGCGCCGGAGCCGACGCGGACGCCGGCGCGCCGGCCGGGGCGGGCGCGGCGGGCGGAGGAGCGGCGGCCTGCCGGGCGGCGGCGGCAGCGGCAGCGGCGCCCCGGCGCCGGCGCAGCGGCCCGCCCGTGCGCGGCCCGTACCCGACCAGCACCGAGGAGCGGGCGCCCTCGGCCTGCTCGGGCGAGGCCTCGAGGCCGGCCTGCGCGGACGGCGCGACCTCGGCGGGCTCCGCGGACGGCGCCGCCTGCGCCTGCGCGGCCGCCGCCTCGTCCGTGGTGGGCAGGTCGCCCTCCTCGGGCACGGACACGGCGATCAGCGGCGTGCCGACGTCCACCGTGCGCCCCTCGGAGACCAGCAGCTCCTGCACCACCCCCGCCCACGGCGACGGCAGCTCCACCACCGACTTCGCGGTCTCGACCTCCACGACGGGGGCGTTGACCTCCACGGCGTCGCCGACCTGCACGAGCCAGCGGACGACCTCGGCCTCCGTCAGGCCCTCCCCGACGTCCGGCAGGGCGAACTGCTGCGTCTGCGCCACCGCGCTGTCCCTCCTCGAGCCCTCAGCGGGGCGGCTGTGCGCGCCGGCTCAGTACGCCAGCGAGCGGTCGACCGCGTCCAGCACGCGGTCGACGTCCGGCAGGTAGTGCTCCTCGATCCGCGCCGCCGGGTACGGGACGGCGAAGCCGCCCACCCGCAGCACCGGGGCCTCGAGCGCGTAGAAGCAGCGCTCGGTGATGCGCGCCGCGAGCTCGGCGCCCAGGCCCAGGAAGGTCGGCGCCTCGTGGACGACGACGAGCCGGCCGGTGCGCAGCACCGAGGCCTGCACGGTGTCGACGTCGAGGGGGGAGACGCTGCGCAGGTCGACGACCTCGATGCTCGTGCCCTCCTCCTCCGCGGCGGCCGCGGCGTCCAGGGCCACCCGCACGGTCGGCCCGTAGCCGACCACGGTCACCTGGTGGCCGGCCCGGGCCACGCGCGCGCGGTGCAGCGGGGGCGCGGGAGCGTCGGGGTCGACCTCGCCCTTGTCCCAGTAGCGGCGCTTGGGCTCGAACAGCATCACCGGGTCGGGGCTGGCGATCGCCTGGCGCACCATCCAGTACGCGTCCTGCGGGGTGGCGGGCGTGACCACGCGCAGGCCGGCGGTGTGCGCGAAGTACGCCTCCGGCGACTCGCTGTGGTGCTCGACGGCGCCGATGCCGCCGCCGTAGGGCACCCGCAGCACCACCGGCAGGCGCGTGGCCCCCGCCGAGCGGGCCCCGATCTTCGCCAGCTGGGTGACGATCTCGCTGTAGGCGGGGTAGATGAAGCCGTCGAACTGGATCTCGCACACCGGCCGGTAGCCGCGCATGGCCATCCCGATGGCGGTGCCGACGATCCCGGCCTCCGAGAGCGGGGTGTCGACGACGCGGTCCTCGCCGAAGTCCTTCTGCAGGCCGTCGGTGACGCGGAAGACCCCGCCGAGGCGCCCGATGTCCTCGCCCAGGAGGACGACGCGGCGGTCGTCCTCCATCGAGCGGCGCAGCGCCGCGCCGACCGCCCGCGCCAGCGTGAGGGTCTGCACCGCCGAGCGCCCGCGCGACGGTGCGCCCGGGCGGGCGGTGCGGGTGGCCTGCCTGCTCATCGCGCCTCCTCGCCGTCCTCGTCCAGCCACTGCTCCAGCCAGGCGCGCTCCTCGTCGACGAGCGGGTGCTGCTCGGCGTAGACGTGCTCGAACATCGACGCCGGCTCCGGGTCGGCCAGGGCGCGGCAGCCGCGGCGCACCCGCTCCCCGAGCGCGTCCGCCTCCGCGCGCACGGCGGCGAAGAAGGCGTCGTCCGCGCCGCCGGTGGCGCGCAGGTGCGCCTCGAGGCGGGCGAGGGGGTCGCGGGCGCGCCAGACCTCCTCCTCCGCGGAGCTGCGGTAGCGCGTGGTGTCGTCCGAGGTGGTGTGCGCGGCCATCCGGTAGGTGTAGGCCTCGACGAGCGTGGGGCCCTCCCCCGAGCGGGCGCGCTCGGCGGCGGCGCGCACCACGGCCTCGACGGCGAGGACGTCGTTGCCGTCCACGCGCACGCCGGGGAAGCCGAACCCGGCCGCCCGCTGGTGCAGGGGGGCGCGCATCTGCCGCTCGTTGGGCTCGGAGATCGCGAACTGGTTGTTCTGGCAGAAGAAGACGACGGGCGCGTTGAAGACCCCGGCCCACACGAACGCCTCGTTGACCTCCCCCTGCGCGCTGGCGCCGTCCCCGAAGCAGGCCAGGACGGCGGTGTCGCGCTCGGGGTCGCCCGTGCCGACCGCGCCGTCGCGCTGCACGCCCATCGCGTAGCCGGTGGCGTGCAGGGTCTGCGCGCCGATGACGAGGGTGTAGAGGTGGAAGCCGTTCGCGTCGGCCGGGTCCCAGCCGCCGTGCGTGGTGCCGCGGTACAGCTGCAGCAGCGTGACCGGGTCCAGGCCGCGCGTCCAGGCGACCCCGTGCTCGCGGTAGGTCGGGAAGACGTGGTCCTGCGGGCGCAGCGCGCGCCCGGCGCCGACCTGCGCCGCCTCCTGGCCCGAGCAGCTGGCCCACAGGGCCAGCTCGCCCTGGCGCTGCAGGGACGTCGCCTCGGTGTCGAAGCGGCGCACCACGGCCATGTCGCGGTAGCGCCCGCGCAGCTGCTCGGCGCCCAGGTGCGCGACCAGCGAGGCGTGCGCGTCGTCGTCCACCCGCTCGCCCTCCGGCGTCAGCAGCTGGACCATCGGCTCCGCACCGGGTGCCGGCGCGGCGTCGAGCGCCCCGGGCGAGGGCGAGCCGCTCCGGACCACGCGAGCTCCTTCGGACGACGGGAGGGCGGCGGGGTGGGTGCCGCCGGCGGTGCGGGGCACCGAACCCTACGCAACCGTAGCCCACGCGTCGAGGAGCGTCCCTCCGTCGGAGCGCGCGGGCTCCCGCGCAGGTCAGGGGCCGATCAGCAGCCGGTCAGCGCTCCGTCACGAGGCGTGTTCGGCCCGCCACCGGGCGGCGACCCCGAGCAGCCGGTCCCCCGCCTGCGGCTCGGCGACCGTGGCGCGCACGCCCTCCCCGGGGAACGGCCGCACCGACAGGCCGGCGGCCTCGCAGGCGGCGGCGAAGGCCTCGGCGCCCTCCCCCAGCGGCAGCCACAGGAAGTTCGCCTCCGAGCGGGGCAGCGCCCACCCCTGGGCGGCGAGGGCGCCGGCCACCCGCTCGCGCTCTGCGACGAGGGCCGCCACGCGGGCCATCAGCTCCTCCCGCACGGCGAGGGAGGCGACGGCGGCCAGCGAGGCGATCGAGGAGACCCCGAACGGCACCGCCGTCTTGCGCAGCGCCTCGGCCACCGGCGGGTGCGCGACGGCGTAGCCCACGCGCAGCCCCGCGAGGCCGTACGCCTTGGAGAACGTGCGCAGGACGGCGAGGTTCGGGCGGTGGCGGTAGGCGCGCAGGCCGTCGGCCGCCGCGGGGTCGCGCACGAACTCCGCGTACGCCTCGTCGAGCAGCACGAGGACGTCGTCGGGCACGCGGTCGAGCAGCTCCTCGAGCTCATCGGCACCCACGGCGGGGCCGGTCGGGTTGTTGGGCGAGCAGACGATGACCAGGCGGGTGCGCTCGGTGACGGCGTCCGCCATCGCGCGCAGGTCGTGGCGGCCGCCGGCGCCCAGGGGCACCCCCACCGCCGTGCCCCCCGACAGCGCCACGACGATCGGGTAGGCCTCGAAGGACCGCCAGGCGTGGACCACCTCGTCGCCCGGGCCGCACACCGCCTGCAGCACCTGCCCGAGGACGGCCACGCTGCCGGGGCCGACGACGACGTGCTCGCGCGGGACGTCGAGGGCGCGCGCCAGGGCGTCGACGAGGTCCGCGGACGTCAGGTCCGGGTAGCGGTTGAGCTGGGCGGCCGCCGCCTGCACCACCTCGAGCACCGCGGGCAGCGGCGGGTACGGGTTCTCGTTCGAGGAGATCTTGTAGGAGGCGCCGTCCGGGCCCGTGGGCGCCGGGCGCCCGGGCCGGTAGCCGGGCAGCGCCGCGAGCGCCTCGCGCAGGCGCGGCGAGGTGGACGGCGGGGCGGCGGTCGGGCGGGCGGCCATGGGCGGCCAGCGTAGGCGCGCCCGCGCGCACCCGGGCGCGGCGGAGCAGGATGGTCGCATGGCAGCGGACAACACCGGTCCGGCGACCGCGGCCGGGCTCGACGCGGGCGACGAGCGCACCACGCGCAAGGCCGTCGCCATCTCCGTGGTCGCCGCCGTGGGCGGCTTCCTCTTCGGCTTCGACAGCTCCGTCATCAACGGCGCGGTCGACGCCATCACCGGCCAGTTCTCCCTCTCGCCCCTGCTGAGCGGGTTCGCGGTCTCCTGCGCCCTGCTCGGCGCGGCGGTGGGCGCCTGGTTCGCCGGCCCGCTGTCGGACCGCTACGGGCGCATCCGGGTCATGGTGCTGGCCGCGGTCGTCTTCGCGGTCAGCGCGATCGGCTCCGGCTTCGCCTTCGCCGTGTGGGACCTCATCCTCTGGCGCGTCGTCGGCGGCCTCGGCATCGGCGCCGCCTCCGTGATCGCCCCGGCGTACATCGCCGAGGTCGCGCCGAGCCACGTGCGCGGGCGCCTGGGCTCGCTGCAGCAGCTCGCCATCACCGTCGGCATCCTCGCCGCGCTGCTGTCGGACGCGTGGATCGCGACCGTCGCCGGCGGCGCGGCCGAGGAGACCTGGCTGGGCCTGGAGGCGTGGCGGTGGATGTTCCTCGTCGGCGTGCTCCCGGCCGTGGTGTGGGGCGCCCTCGCCCTCGCCGTGCCCGAGTCCCCGCGCTACCTCGTGGCCAAGGGCGAGGAGGAGCGGGCCGGCACGGTGCTGCGCGACGTCCTCGGGCTGCGCGACCGCGACGCCGTGCGCCGCAAGGTCGCCGACATCGCCTCCAGCCTGCGCCGCGAGCACGACCCGTCGCTGCGCGACCTGCGCGGCCCGGCCCTCGGCCTGCTGCCGGTGGTGTGGGTCGGCATCCTGCTGTCGGTCTTCCAGCAGGCCGTCGGCATCAACGTGATCTTCTACTACTCCACGTCGCTGTGGGCCTCGGTCGGCTTCAGCGAGAGCGAGGCCGCGACCTTCTCCGTCATCACCGCCGTGACGAACGTGCTCATCACCCTCGTCGCCATCGCCATCGTCGACCGCGTGGGGCGCCGCCCCATGCTGCTGGCCGGCTCCCTGGGCATGGCGGCCTCGCTGGCCGTGATGACGGTGGCCTTCACGCAGGCCACCGGGTCCGGGGAGGAGATCAGCCTGCCCGAGCCGTGGGGCCTGGTCGCCCTGGTCGGCGCCAACGCCTTCATCGTCGCCTTCGGCGCCACCTGGGGCCCGGTGGTGTGGGTGCTGCTCGGGGAGATGTTCCCCAACCGCATCCGCGCCGCGGCGCTCGCCGTGGCCGCCGCCGCGCAGTGGGTCGCCAACTTCGCCATCTCCACGAGCTTCCCGTCGCTGGCCGGGCTCGGGCTGCCGTACGCCTACGGGCTGTACACCGTGCTCGCGGCCCTGTCCTTCGTCTTCGTGCTGCGCGCCGTGCGCGAGACCAAGGGCCGCTCCCTGGAGGACATGGACACCCTCGCCGACACCCCCGTGCGCGCCCGCCGCTCCTGAGCGCCCCGGACGCCGCCCGCGCGGGCCCGCCCGCGTCACGGCACCCGCCGCGCGACCCACTCGGTCGCCACCGCGCTCGTCGCCCCGCCCGGGCCGCCGGCCTCCGGCGCGCCGTCGAGGAAGGGGGCGGCGGCGTGCCGCCAGGCCACGAGCGAGGGGTGGTCGCTGGCGTCGACGAGGGCGCCCGTGGCCGCGTACCCGGACGCCGCGTGCGCCGGGCCCGCGGTGTCCGCCCGCACCGTCGTCCACGTCGCGGTGTCGGGGTTCGAGGCGCCCTCGAGCGCGGGGACGACGTCGTCCGCGTGCTCGAGGGAGAGCACCGCGACGTCGCGCGGCACGGCCGCGCCCGCGACCGGCGACCCGGCCGTGAGCACGGCGACGGGCTCGAACTCGGCCCGGAAGGCGGGATCGGCGGCCAGCAGCGCCACGGACATGCCGCCCTGGCTGTGGCCGACGAGCATCACGGGCTCCCCGCGCCGCACCCCCGCCGCCCGCAGGGCCCGCACGACGGCGTCCGTGGCGGCGGTGCGCCCGCCGGCGACCGAGCGCACGTTGGTGCCGCCGTCCATGGGCACCGAGCCGTGCAGGCTCCAGTCCTGGGTGCCGGGCACGTAGACGACGGCGCCCGCCGGCCGCCCGGCGCGCCGCAGGCGCTCGACCCGCACCCGGCCGGCGGGGCCGCCGCGGGCGGGGCTGAGGGCGTCGACGCGGCGCAGCAGCTCCGCGGCGCCCCGGGGCGGGCGCACCACTGCCGTTCCCGCCGGGGACACCGCGGTGCGGGTACCGCCGAGCAGGCCCGCGCCCGCGCCTGCCGCGACGAGCAGCGACGCCACCTCCCCCGCGCTGCTCCCGGCGGGCGCGCCCGAGGGCGAGGGGACCGCGGCGGCGACGAGGGCCACGGCCTCCTGCGCGACGGCGGGCGGCAGCACCTCCGGCAGGTGCACCTCCGGCAGGTGCACCTCCGGCAGGCGCACCGCCGCCAGCGCCCTGCGGCCGAGGACGACGACCACGTCGGTCCACCCGAGGGTCGGAGGGCTCGCGCCCGGCTGCGCCGGCGAGGCCGGCTCCGGCTCGTCGGGCGCCAGGTGCGGGCGCAGCGCCCTGCCCGCCGCCGCGGCCAGCCCCGGCAGGGCGGGCGGCGGCAGGGCGGGCGGCAGCGACGGCGCGGGCAGCAGCCGCAGGGGCGGCGGCAGCAGGAGCGTCAGGGCCGCGTCGGCGAGGGCGCCGCGCAGCCCGGCCCAGACGGCCGCGGTCGCGGCGTCCACCGACCGGTACGCCGCCACGGCGGCCATCACGGACCCGGAGAGCACGGCCGCCTCGGCCGCCGCGGCCAGGGCCCCGCGCCGGCCGAGCGCCGGCGCCAGGGCGGCCCCGACGTCGGCCGCGCCCGCCGGGTCGAGCACGGCGGTGCCCAGCCGCACCGGCGCGCCGGCGAGGCCGGCGACCGCCGCACCGACGTCCAGCAGGTCGCGCGAGCAGCAGGCGAGCGTCCTGGCGAGCACCTCGAGGCGGTCGAGCTCCGCGGCGGTGCCGCCCACGCCCCCGCGCACCTGCAGCGCCGGGGCCGGCGTCGGCGCCGCGGGGGCGTCCGCCCCTGCGCCGCCCGCGCCCGCCGTCACCGCCCCACCGCGGCCGCAGCCGCTCCCGCCCCCACGGCCGCGGCCGCCGCCGTGGCGCGGGCCGCCGCTCGCAGCACGTGCGCCCGCAGGAGGGGCTCGGTCGCCTCCAGGGACGCCGCCACGGCCGCCACCTCCACCGCCAGCTGCTCGACGCGCCCGCGGGCCGCGTCCGCCGCCGGGCCGTGCCAGGGCAGCTGCGCCACGGCGCGCAGCGTCGCCGCCACGGCGCGCGACCGCTCCGCCGCCTCCCGCGCCGCCGCCACCTGCGCACCCGTCGTCCCGTGCTCCACGCCGTCCCCGATCCCGCGTCCCGGGCGCCCCGGCGGTCGCCCGGGCCGACGCTAGGCAGCGCGGCCCCGACCGACCTCGCCGCGCGCGGCCGCTGTGGACGGCGTGGCGCCCCGCCGGTGCTGTGGGCGGGTCGTGGCGCAGCCCGCGGGCCGTGGCGGCGAGCACCGTCGCGCGCCGTAGCGTGATCGCTGTGGAGAACCGCCCCGAGGTCCAGGCGACGTGGGCCTGCGCCCCGCCGGCGCCCGTCGTCGTGCACTTCGACCCGGGCTCCGGCGTGGACCCGCAGCAGCTGCCCCTGGTCGCCGAGCCGGTCGTGCGCGGCAGCGTCGACCTCGTGCTCGGCCACCGCCGTCCCGGCACCCGGCCCCCCGGGGCCCGGGTGCTGCGGGCCCTGGCCGGCGCCCGGCTGCGGCAGCGCACGGGCACCGCCCTGCCGGACCCCGCCGTCCCGGCCTGGGCGGGACGGCGCGAGGCGCTGGCGTCGCTGGGCGCCGGCCGCGCCCCCGGGTCGGCGCGGGGCGCGCAGACCGGGCTGACCGCGCTCGCCGCCGCCGCGGGCGCGGGCTGGCGCGTGGCGGAGGTGCCGCTGCGGTGCCTGCCGGACCGGCGCCCGCGCTGGAGCGGCACCCTCGCGACCGCGCGCAGCGCCCTGGCCGCGCGCCGGACCCTGCCCCGGTGAGCGCCTCCCGGACGGCGGCGCCCGGCCTGGCGGCGGCGCCCGAGCCGCTGGTGCACCGCTACGACGTCGAGGTGCTGCACCTGCTGGTCTCGCCCGTGCACCGCTACTTCGGGCGCCCCAAGGACGGGCCGCTGACGGGCGAGGACCCGCAGCCGCAGACCGCCGAGGTCGTCGCCGGCAAGGGCCTGGTCGGCGACCGCTTCTTCGGCAAGGCGGCGCACCTGGACGCCGCGGTCACGCTGCTCGCGGTCGAGGCGCTGGAGGCCGTGGCCGCGCAGCTGGGCACCGGCCCCTTCGACCCGCTGCTCGCCCGGCGCAACGCCGTCCTGCGCGGCGCCGAGCTGGAGCCGCTGCGCGGCCGGGTCTTCGCGCTCGACGGCGGCTCGGGGCCCGTGCTGCTGGCGGGCCGCCGCCAGGCCAGCCCGTGCGCCTGGATGGACCGCGTGCTCGCCCCCGGCGCCCACGCGGCGCTGCGCGGGCGCGGCGGGCTGCGCTGCGAGCCCCTGGGCTCCGGGCGGCTGCACCGCGGGCCGGCGGTGCTGCTCTCGCCCGTGCCGCTGGACCCGGCGCGCGCCGGGGACGCCGTCCTGCCCCGCCGAGGGCACCCGCTGCCGTGACCGCCCGCTGGTGCTCCCGCGGCGGGCCGCTGCTGCAGCGGCGGGTCGTGCGGGGCGGAGGGGGCGGAGGGCGGGGGTGTGCTCGCCGGGCGAGCCTGACGCGCGGGGAGGTTCGCGGGCCGTCCCCTGTGGACGGGCGCGGCCGTCCACAGGCAGCGGCGGTGGAACCTGACGGTCGGTGAGGGTCCGCGCGCGAGAACACCTCGTCCCCGCGTGCGGACACCTGCCCGCGCGCGAAGCGGCGCGGCAGGCGCGAGGAGCGGCGCCGGGGCGCACGAGCACGCACGAGCACCTGGGACGATGGGCCGGTGACGTCCTCGACACCGCTCGCCGACGCCGGCGCGGCCCTGAGCCCCCTGGACGGCCGCTACCGGCCGGTCGTGGCGCCGCTGGTCGAGCACCTGTCCGAGGCGGCCCTGAACCGCGAGCGGCTGCGCGTGGAGGTCGAGTGGCTCGTGCACCTGTGCGCCACGGGCGCCGTGCCGGGCGCGCGGGTCCTCGGCGCCGAGGAGGTGCAGCGCCTGCGCGGCCTCGTCGCGCGGTTCGGCCCGGACGACGTCGCGGAGCTGGCGGCGATCGAGCGCGAGACGGTGCACGACGTCAAGGCGGTGGAGTACTACCTGCGCCGCCGCCTGGCCGGCACGCCGACGGCCGACGTCGCGGAGCTCGTGCACTTCTGCCTGACCAGCGAGGACGTCAACAACCTCGCCCACGCCCTCATGCTGCGCGGCGGCGTGCAGCGGGTGTGGCTGCCCGCGGCGCGGGCGCTGCACGCCGACCTCGTCGCCATGGCCCGCGAGCACGCGCACCTGCCGATGCTGGCCCGCACGCACGGGCAGCCGGCCACCCCCACCACCCTCGGCAAGGAGCTCGCCGTCTTCGCGGCGCGCCTGGACCGGCAGCTGCGGCGGGTCGAGGGGGCCGAGCACCTGGGCAAGCTCAACGGCGCCACGGGCACCTACGCCGCCCACGCGGTCGCCGTCCCCGGCACCGACTGGCAGGAGGTCTCGCGCACCTTCGTCGAGGGCCTGGGGCTGACGTGGAACCCGCTGACCACGCAGATCGAGCCGCACGACTGGCAGGCCGAGCTCTACAGCGACCTCGCGCGCGCCAACCGGGTGCTGCACGACCTGTGCACCGACACCTGGGCCTACATCTCCCTCGGCTACTTCGTGCAGGTGCGGGGCCAGGGCAGCGTCGGGTCGAGCACCATGCCGCACAAGGTCAACCCGATCCGCTTCGAGAACGCCGAGGCGAACCTCGAGGTCTCCACCGCCCTGCTCGACGTGCTGGCGGCCACGCTCGTCACCTCCCGGCTGCAGCGGGACCTGTCCGACTCCTCGATGCAGCGCAACGCGGGCACCGCGATCGGGCACTCGCTCCTGGCCGTCGACAACACCCGCCGCGGCCTGGCGGGCCTGGACGCCGACCCGGCGGCGCTCGCCGCGGACCTCGACGCGAACTGGGAGGTCCTCGGGGAGGCGGTGCAGTCGGTGATGCGGGCCGCGGCCGTGGCGGGGGCGCCCGGGATGGCGAACCCCTACGAGCGCCTCAAGGACCTCACGCGCGGCCGGCGCGTCGACGCCGAGGGCCTGCGCGCCTTCGTCACGGGCCTGGGCCTGCCGGACGACGCCGAGCGGCGGCTGCTGGCGCTGACCCCCGCCGGGTACACCGGCTACGCCGAGCGGCTGGTCGGGCACCTGTGACGACGGGAGCGGAGCGGTACCGGGTCACGTTCGTGTGCACCGGGAACCTCTGCCGCTCCCCGATCGCGGAGGCGGTGGTGCGCGCGGCGGTCGAGCACGAGGGCCTGGCCGACCGCGTCGAGGTCGACTCGGCCGGCACGGACCCGTGGAGCGTGATGGGCGATCCCGCCGACTCGCGCGCGGTCGCCCTGCTCGAGCGCCACGGGTACGACGCGAGCACGCACGTGGCGCGGGTGCTCGACCGCTCGGCGATCCGCCGCACGGACCTCGTCGTCGCCATGGCGCGCAACCACGAGGAGGTGCTGCGCGGCTGGGCCGGCGAGGACGACGACCCCGGGCGGATCCGGCTCATGCGCTCCTTCGACCCCGGAGCCGTCGCGAAGGACAAGCTCGACGTCCTCGACCCCTTCTACGGCAAGAAGAAGGACTTCGAGCGGGTGCTGCGCCAGGTCGAGGCCGCCGTGCCGGGTCTGGTGGCCCACGTGCGCGACGGCCTGGCCGTGAAGGAGCGGACGGCGCAGGAGCGGACGGCGCAGGAGCGGGAGCGCCCGGCGTGACCGCCGTGCGAGGACCGGCCAGCGCGCCCACCGCGCCGCTGGAGCCCGCCGCCCGCCGCCGCCTCGGCGCCGAGGTGCTCATCGTCCTGGGCCTGAGCATCGGCCAGTCGGCGGTCTACGCCGCGGTGCGCCTCGTCGCGATCGCGACGCAGGGCCCGGTCTCGGCTGCCACGGCCACGCTCAACGCCTCGCAGAGCGAGCGCCCCTACCTGGACCTGACGTACCAGCTGCTGACGATCGCCTTCGACCTCGTGCCCGTCGCCCTGGCGCTGTTCCTGCTCGCCGAGCCCGGGCGCTCGGCGCTGCGGCGGATCGGGTTCGACGGGCGGCGCCCGCTGCGCGACCTCGGCACCGGCGTCGTCCTCGCCGCCGTCATCGGGCTGCCCGGCCTGGCGCTGTACTTCGCCGGGCGGGCGCTCGGGATCACCGCGGAGGTCGTCGCGTCGGGCCTGGGCGCGCACTGGTGGACCGTGCCGGTGCTGCTGCTCTCCGCCGCGCACAACGCCGTGCTGGAGGAGGTGGTCGTCGTCGGCTACCTGCTCGAGCGGCTGCAGCGCCTGGGCTGGTCGGTGCCCGCGGTGGTGGTCGCCAGCTCGGTGCTGCGCGGCAGCTACCACCTGTACCAGGGGTACGGGCCCTTCGTCGGCAACGCGGTGATGGGCGTGGTGTTCGCGCTGTTCTACCTGCGGGTGCGGCGGGTGATGCCGCTGGTGGTGGCGCACACCCTCCTCGACGTCGTCGCCTTCGTCGGCTACGCGACCCTCGCCGACGAGCTCGGCCTGCGCTGACGGGGCTGCCGACGGGCCTGCTGACGGGGCTGCCGACGGGCGAGCGCCGAGCCGCCGCGCTCAGACGAGCAGCTGCGTGGCCGCCAGCTCCCGGTACAGCGGGGAGGTCTCCAGCAGCTCCTCGTGGCGGCCGGCGGCGACCGAGCGCCCGGCCTCGACGACGACGATCTGGTCGGAGTCGACGACGGTGGACAGCCGGTGCGCGACGACGACGAGGGTGCTGCGGGTGGAGGCCTGCACCAGCGCCTCGCGCAGCAGCCGCTCGTTGCGCGCGTCGAGGCTGGCGGTGGGCTCGTCCAGCAGGAGCAGCTCGGGGCGCGCCAGCAGCGAGCGGGCGATCGCGAGGCGCTGGCGCTCCCCGCCGGAGAGCAGCACCCCGCCCTCGCCGACCGCGGCGTCCAGGCCCTGCGGGGAGCGGGAGACCAGGCCGGTGAGCCCGACGGCGGCCAGGACGGCGGCCACCTCGGCGTCGGCCGCGTCGGGAGCGGCCAGCAGCAGGTTCTCGCGCAGCGTGCCGGCGAGCACGGGCGCCTCCTGCTCGACGTAGCCCAGCCGCGCGCGCAGGGCGTCGCGGGGCAGGTGGCGCACGTCGACCCCGTCGAGGCGCACGGCGCCGGCGGTGGCGTCGTGGAAGCGCTCGACGAGGGCCAGCACGGTGGACTTGCCCGCGCCCGAGGGCCCCACCAGCGCGGTGCGGGTGCCGCGCGGCACCGCGAAGGAGACCTCCTCCAGCGCCCGCGTGCCGTCGGGGTAGGCGAAGGCGACGCGGTCCAGCTCCAGCAGCGGCGCGTCGCCCCGCGCGACCCGTGCGGCGGCGGGTGCGGGCGGGGCGTCGTCCTCCTCGACGGGCAGCACCAGCACCTCCTGCACCCGGGTCAGGGCCGCCAGGCCGGTCTGCAGCGTCGCGTACGTGCCGAGCAGCTGCCCCAGGGGCAGGACCAGGGCGAAGAGGAGCAGCACGAAGGAGACCAGCTCCGCGACGGACAGCGCGCCGCTGGCCACCCGGTACCCGCCGGTGCCGAGGACGGCGATGAACGCGCCCTGCACCGCGATCCCGACGATCGGGGAGATCGCCGCCCGCACCCGCGCCGCGCGCACCCCGGCGTCGCGGGCGGCGGCGGCGCTGCGCAGCACGGCGGCGGTCTCGCGCTCGGTGGCCCCGGAGGCGCGCACGGTGCGCACCGCGGACAGCGCCCGCCCGACCGCGGCCGACATGTCCCCCACCCGGCGCTGGGCCTGCAGGCCCAGCGCCCCGAGGCGGGAGCCGACCAGCACGCCGGCCGTGGCGCCGACGGCGACCGCGACCAGGGTCACGGCGAGCAGGACGACGTCGATCAGGCCCATGAGGACCAGCGCGCCGAGACCGGTGAGCAGCTGGCTGGCGACCTCGAACAGCCCGGAGGTCACCACCGAGCGCAGCAGCGTGGTGTCGGAGCCGACGCGCGAGAGCAGGTCGCCGCTGGTGGCCCGGTCGTGCTCGGCGACCCGCAGCCGCAGCAGCCGCTCGACGAGGCTGCGGCGCACGCTGAGCACCACGCCCTCCCCGGAGCGCTCCAGCAGGTACTGCTGCACCGCGCCGACCAGGGAGCCGGCCAGCAGCACGGCCACCAGCGCGGTCACCACGGGCACCAGGGCCGTGCCCTGCTCCACCGCGGTGATCACCCGGCCGACGAGCAGGGGCTGCGCCAGCGCGGTGACGGCCCCGAGCAGGGAGAGCAGCACCGCCGCGGCCAGGGCGGTGCGGTGGCGGCGCAGGTGCGGGGCCAGCAGCCGCAGCCCCGCCACCGGCCCCAGCGCGGCCTCCTCGCGCTCACCGGGGCGGCCGCGCCGGCGGGCGGAGCCGGGCGAGGGCCTCCCCCGGCTCACCGGGCGGTCAGCACCGCGGGCAGCTCGTCGACGCCGGAGACGACGGCGTCCGGGGCGGCGAAGACGGCGGGGTGGCCGGTGCCCGCGCGGTCCACGAACACCGTGCGCAGGCCCGCCCGGTGCGCCCCGTCGACGTCCCACGGGTGGACCGCGACGAGGACGGCGTCCGCGGGCTCGACCCCGAGCTGCCCGAGCGCGTGCCGGTACGCGGACGCCGCCGGCTTCCACGCCCCGCCCGGGGCGTCCTGCACCGACAGCAGGCGGTCGACCACCCCCTCGAGGCCCGCGGCGGCCAGCAGCTGGCGCGGCACCGCGGCGCCCCCGTTCGTCAGCGTCGCCAGGCGCAGCCCGCGCCCGGCCAGGGCCCGCAGCCCGCCGGGCACGTCGGGGTGCAGCGGCAGCTCGCCCACGGCGGCGACCACGCGCTGCACCGCGTCGTCCAGGCGCTCGGGCGCCACCGCCTGCGCCAGCACGGTGCGCCCCACCGCCCGGGCGACGTCCGCGAACGGGGCGCTGGCGCCGGCGAGGGTGAGCGCGAACCCGTCGCGCAGCACCGCGGCGAACCACGTGGGCGCCAGGTGCCCCGGCGCCCCCACCCCCTCGAACGCGCCCGCCAGCGCGGAGGTGTCCGACAGGGTCTCGTTGACGTCGAACAGGACGGCGCGCACGGGCAGCGGGATCGTCACCGCCCCATCGTGACCCGCCACGCGGCGTCGCGCGCGAGCGCCCGCAGCATCGGCCCGCGCGGCGCGGTGGCCATCAGCGCCAGCTCGGCGGCGGGCCCCGTGGTGCCGTCGAGGAAGCGCAGCACCCGCTCGGGCGGGTTGCGCGTGAACAGGCGCGGGAAGAACGAGGGCCCGTCCAGGGAGCCGTCGGCGAGGGCGCGCAGCACCAGCGCGTCCATCCACGCGTGGCGGCGGGGGTAGGGGCGCGGGGGCAGCACCGGGCGGCCGGCGAGCACCTGCGCGGCGACGGCGCGCGCCGAGCGCTGCAGAGCGCTGAAGGCGTAGCCGGTCGACGGGCGCACCGCGCCGCCGCCCGTGCCGATCCGCAGCACGCGCCGGCCGGCGCGGCGGGCGAAGGCGGCGTCGGTCATGGGGATCGCGCCCTGCTCGACGTGCTCGACCGCCTCCACCGGCGCGCCGCCCAGCGCGCGCGGGAGCAGCGCGCCCAGCGCCGCCTCGTACCCGGCGTCGTCGAGGACGGCCGGGGAGAACTCGGTGTGCTCCACCAGTGCGGTGCGCTCGTCGCTGGGCAGGCAGTACCCGAAGGCCAGGCCGACGCGCGGCTGCGCGACGGCGAGGTCCATGAGGACCGCCCGCTGCGGGTCCAGCGCGGGCGCGCCCGTGCGCACGCGCACGCCGCGGAAGTGCTGCAGCAGCGCCGTGGCGCCCGCCCGCGCGGGCGGGGCCGGCCGCGAGTCCAGCACCCAGGACGCCGCGACGGCGCCGACGGCCGTGCTGACCACCGCGCGCGCCTGCGCGTCGACGACGGCCCCGGCCGGCGCCGGCACCCGCACGACGTCCAGGGCGCGGCGGCGGGCGGCGGCCGCGACGGCGTCGGCGACGAGGCCGTACCAGTCCTCGCTGCGCACCATGGCGTAGCGCAGGCGGCCCAGGTCGAGCACGTGCTCGACGCCGCCGGGGTCCACGACCGAGACCGCCCGCCACGACCGGTGCACCGCCGGGGCCAGCTCCCGGGCGGCGGGCGAGGCGGCGTCGTCCCAGGAGCACCAGGTGCGGTCCGCGGGGCGCTCGGCGAGGCGGTCGAGGGGGTCCACCAGCGCCACGCGCAGGCGGCGGCCCGCCGGGGCGGCGCGCGCCAGCTGGTGCAGCACCGCCAGGCCCGCGCCGCCCGCGCCGACGAGGGCGACGTCCACGGACCGCACGCCCCGATCATGCGCCGCACCCGGCCAGCGGTGCACGCCGCGGTGCACGCGGCGGTGCACGCCGCGGCCACCTGCGGTCCACGGCCGCGACACCTGACGGGGCTACCGTGGTGCGGGTGACGACCCTCGTGACGACGGACCGCCTCGTGGTGCGCGACTGGGAGCCGGAGGACGCGGCCGCGGCCCTGGCGGTCTACGGCGACGCCCGCGTGGCGCGGTGGCTGGCGCCCGCGGCCGAGCCGGTGCCCGACGCCGGCGCCATGCGCGCGCTGCTGGAGCGCTGGCGCGCCGAGCAGGCGCGCGAGGGCGGCGACCTCGACCGGTTCGTCGGCCGCTGGGCGCTCGCGCGCCGCGAGGACGGCGCCGTCGTCGGCAGCCTCGTGCTGCGCACCATGCCGCCGCACGACGAGGACCTGGAGATCGCCTGGCAGGTCGCCCCCGAGCACTGGGGCGAGGGCTACGCGACCGAGGGGACGGCGGCGCTGGCCCGGTGGGCCTTCGCGCACTCGGCCGCGGAGCTGTTCGCCGTCATCCGTCCCGGCAACGAGGTCTCCGAGCACATCGCGCGCCGCCTCGGCATGGAGTGGGTGGGCGAGACCGAGAAGTACTACGACCTCGCCCTGCGCGTGTACCGGCTGCGCCCGAGCGACCTGCTGGCCGACGCCACCGCCGACGCCACCGCCGGCCGGGCGCGGCCGCAGCGCTCCTGACCCGCCGCCGGCGCGCCGCTCAGCGGCGGGACGCCCGCGCCGCGCGCCGCTCCTGGCGCAGGCGGGCGAGGACCTCGCGCACGGGCGGGACGACGACGCCCTCGGCGGCCATGCGGCGGCGCACGAGGCGGCGGGTGACCAGGATCCCGACCACGCCGACCGCCCACACCGGGTACTGCACGGCCAGGGCCAGGCGGAAGTCCGCAAGGGCGTAGGCCCCGCCGGGCCCGTCGGCCGTCAGGTCGAGGACGATGCCGACGGCCAGCACGACGACGAGCGAGGCGGCGAACCCGCCGATGTTGACGATGCCCGTGGCGGTGCCCAGGCGCACCTGCGGGTTGAAGGTGCGCGCGAAGTCGAAGCCGACCATCGAGCCGGGCCCGCCGGTGGCCAGGGCCAGCACGAGCACCACGAGCAGCCACAGCGGCGCCCGGCCCGGCCACGCCAGCACCGCCGTCCACGCGGTGGCGTTGACGGCGACGATGGTGAGCACCAGCCAGGAGCGGCGCAGCGGGTGGCGCTGGACGAGGACGCCGAGGAAGGGCCCGCACACCAGGCCCGCGAGCACGAACAGGGTGACCAGGGCGCTGGCCCGCGCGGGCGGCAGGCCCTGCGCGGAGACGAGGAACGGGAAGCCCCACATCAGCGCGAAGACCGTGCCGGGGAACTGGGTGGAGAAGTGCGACCACAGCCCCAGCCGGGTGCCCGGGTGCAGCCACGAGCGGGCGAGGTCCTCCCCCACCCGCTGCCAGGACAGCGGGGGTCCCGTGAGCAGGGGCACGCCGGGCGCGTCGCGCAGCACCGCCCACGCGAGCGCGGCCGCGACGACGCCGAGGGCTGCGGCGGCGCCGAACGCCGCCGTCCAGCCGGCCGCGCCGAGCAGGGCGACGAGGGGGACGGCGGAGAGCACCTGGCCCGCCTGGCCCACCAGCCCGGTCATCTGGGTGACGATCGGTGCCCGCGCGGGCGGGAACCACGCGGGCACCAGGCGCAGGACGCTGACGAAGGTCAGGGCGTCGCCGGCGCCGACCAGCACCCGGCCCAGCACGGCCACGGGCACGGTCTCCCCGAGCGCCAGCACGAGCTGCCCGAGCGCCATGACGAGCGCCCCGGTGGTGACCAGGCGCCGCGAGCCGAACCGGTCGAGCGCCAGGCCCGCGGGCACCTGCAGCCCGGCGTAGACCAGCAGCTGCAGCACCGTGAACGCCGACAGCGCGCTGGCGCCGGCGTCGAAGCGCTCCGCGGCCTCCAGGCCCGCCACGCCGAAGGACGTGCGCTGCAGCACCGCGACGACGTAGGCGGCCACGCCCGCGCCCCACACCGCCCAGGCGCGCCACGCCCCCCGCACCCGCACCCGGCCATTCTGCCGAGGGCGGGCGGCGCCCCGGGGGTGGGGCTCAGACGGCGAGCTCGAACCAGACGACCTTACCGAGGTCGTCGTCGGCCACGCCCCAGCGCGTGGCCACCATGTCGACGATCGCGAGGCCGCGGCCGTCGAGGGCGGCGGCGTCGAGCTCCTGCACGCGCGGGCGGCGGGAGTTGTCGTCGCCGACCTCGACCCTCAGGCACCGCGGGCTCGCGCACACGCTCAGGCGCACCTCGCTGCGGCCGTGGATGACCGCGTTGGTGACGACCTCGCTGACGAGCAGCTCGGCGCTGTCCGCGGCGTCGCCCCTGACGCCGGCCGCGCGGCACTCCTCGGCGAGCAGGCGGCGGGCGCGCCCCGCCGCCGTCAGGTCGCACGGCAGCACCGCCAGCAGCGGGGCCTCGGGGAGGGATGACATGGCCGGACCAGTGTCGCCGTGATCGTGGAGGTGTCAACCACCCCGGTGCGGATGTCGCGGTGCCCGGGCGGGTCACCAGGCGGGGGGGTCCGCGGGCGCGAGGTCCGGGTCGTCCGCGCGGTAGGTGCGCACGGGGCCGACGGGCGTGCGCGGGCCCTCGAAGCGGACGGTGACGCGGCCGAGCCCGCTGCCCTGCACCCACCCGGCTCCGAGGGCGGCGTGGACGACGTCCTGCCCGGGCCGCCAGGCGGGGCCCGCCGGCGAGGCGTCTGGCGAGGAGTCCTCCCCCGGGGGGTCTCCTGCGTCGGGGACGGCCGCGTCGAGGACGGCCGCGCCGACGGCGTCCGGCAGGCCCTCGCCGTCCGCGCCGCGCGGGGCCGGCCGCGAGGGCTCGGGGCGGGGGAGGAGGTCGGCGAGGAGGTCCTGCTGCACGTGCTCGGTCAGGCCCGCGACGCCCACGCCGAGCAGGCGGACGCCGTCGGCGACGTCGACGCCCGCGAGCAGGGCGAGGGCCGTGGCGGTCACCTCGCGCGCGTCGTCCGTCGGCTGCGCGAGCGTCGCGGAGCGGCCGAGGGTCGTGAAGTCGTAGCGGCGCACCTTGATCGTCACGGTGCGCCCGCACACGCCGGCGGCGCGCAGGCGGTCCGTGACGCGGCCGGCCAGGCGCCGCACCTGGTCGGCCAGGAGCCGCCGGTCGGTCAGGTCGGTGGCGAAGGTCTCCTCCGCCGAGACCGACTTCGCGTCGCGCTCGGCGACGACGGGCCGGGCGTCCGCGCCGCGCGCGTAGGCGTGCAGGGCAGCGCCGTTGGCGCGGCCGAGGAGCCCGACGACCTCCCGCTCGTCGGCGGCCGCCAGGTCGCCGACCGTGCGGACGCCGAGCCCGGCCAGCCGGGCCCCGGTCACCGCTCCCACGCCCGGCAGCCGCCGCACGGGCAGCGGGGCGAGCAGCGCGGCCTCCGCGCCGGGCTCGACCACGGTCAGGCCGTCGGGCTTGCGCAGGTCCGACCCGATCTTGGCGACGAGCTTGGAGGTGCCCACGCCGACCGACGCGGTCAGGCCCGTCGCGGCGCGCAACTGGGCGCGGAAGCGCTCGGCCAGCGCCGTGGCCGCCGCGGCGTCGAGGTCGGGGTGCGCGGGGGTCAGGTCGACGTAGGCCTCGTCGAGGGAGAGCGGCTCGACCACCGGTGACAGCTCGTGCAGCAGCGCCATCACCGCACCGGAGGCGGTGCGGTAGGCGGCGAAGCGGGGGGCGAGGTAGGCGGCGTTCGGGCAGCGGCGCCGCGCCTCCCCCGTCGCCATCGCGGAGCCCACGCCGAACGCCCGCGCCTCGTACGAGGCGGTGGCGACCACGCCGCGCACGCCCGTGCCGCCCACGACGACCGGCTTGCCGCGCAGCGAGGGCTTGTCGCGCTGCTCGACCGCCGCGTAGAACGCGTCGAGGTCGAGGTGCAGGACGGTGCGCGGCACCGCAGCACGGTAGGCGCCCTCAGGCCAGAGCGGGGGCCGGGCAGGGCAGGGCCCGCAGCGCGGCCAGCTCGGCGAGGTAGCGCGGCGACATGGGCACCGCCTCGCCGCGCAGGCGCCACTCGAGCAGGGCGCCCGGGTCGAAGCGGCGGGAGCAGCGGGCGCAGGACGCCGGCCGCGCCGGGCGGCGGTGGCGGCCGGTGGTGTGCCCGCGCGGGCACGTGCCGAGCCATGCGGTGGCGGGGCGCGGGGCGGTGGCCGGCAGGCGCGCGACGCCGCTGCAGCCGATGGCCAGCGCCCTCGCGCGCCAGACGGCGTCGTGCCCGTGGTGGGCGCCGACGAGGGCGTGGGCGATCTCGTGCAGCACGGTGTCGGTGACCTCGGCCTCGCTGTGCAGCGCGGTCAGCACGCGGCTGAGGCCGATCTCGCGCCGCGCCGGCCGGCACACCCCCGCGCGGGTGCGCGCCCGGTCGAGCACCAGCCGCCACCCGTGCAGCCCGTGCTCGGCCATCAGCCCGCGCGCCAGCTGCTGCGCCGCCCCGATCTCCACCCCAGCGCCTCCCGCTCACCCCGACCGCGGCGGCTCCTCGACCACCGCTGGGACGGGACGCTAGGGGTGGGCACCGACAGCGCGGCGCTCAGCGCGGGGCCGTGGTGGCGAGGTCGACGAGGTCGCGCAGCACCGCGGCCGCGGTCGGGGTGGCGTCGTGGTGCAGCCCCGTGGCCGCGATGCGGCCCGCGACGTCGGTGTGCAGGACGACGCCGGTCTCCTGCGCGTCCATGCGGGCCAGCGGGTGGTGCTCGGGCAGCGCCGTGGGGCGCACGGACAGCCGCCAGCCGTCCGCCGGGCCGTCCGCCGGGCCGTCCGCCGCGCCGTCCGCCGGGCCGGCGACGCGCTCGGCGAGGCCGAGCAGGACGACGACCTCGCCGCGCCGGCGCGTCGCCTGCAGCTGCGCCGGGTCCACGCCGCGGATGCCGGTGACGTCGACGTCGCCGAGCGCGGCGCGGTGGCCGAGCGCCGCGGCGGCGAGCGTGACGAGCTTGACCGCGGTGTCCCACCCGTCCACGTCCAGGGAGGGGTCGGCCTCGGCGACGCCGTGCCGCTGGGCCCGGGCCACCGCCTCCTCGACCGCGGCGCCCTCCTCCACCGCGCGCAGCACCAGCTGGCAGGTGCTGTTCAGCACCGCCTCCACCCGCAGCGCCGAGGCGGAGACCAGCACGCGCCGGGCGAGGTCGACCGTCGGCAGGGACGCCCCGACGCACGCGCTGAAGCGCACGGGCGCGCCGTCCGCGCCGTCGCCGCCCACCAGCTCCTCCCAGGCGAGGACGAGCGGGGCCTTGTTCGCCAGGACGACGCCCAGCCCGCGCCGGCGCGCCTCGAGCGCCGCGGCCAGGCCCGCGCCGCCGTGGACGAGGTCGCCCGGACCGGCCTCCACGAGCAGGTCGACGTCCTCCCCGAGCCCGGCGAGCACCTCGGCGACGCCGGCGCCGGGACGACCGGCGCCGGGCAGCCGCGCGGCGGAGGACCCGCGGCCCTTGAGGTCGAGCAGCGCGGCCGGCGGCAGGCCCCCTGCCGCCACGGCCGCCCCGCCGGAGTCCACCGCGCCGACCACGGTCAGCACCAAGCGGTGCCGCTCGCGCAGGTCACCGGCGCGCTGGTCGAGCAGGCGCAGCAGCCCTGCGCCCACCGAGCCCAGGCCGGAGACGACCACCCGCCGGTGCACCAGCGGCTCCGGCGACTGCGGGCGCGGCACGTACACCCGCGCGGTGCGACCGGAGACCAGCGGGACGGCGGCGCGGACGCAGGCACCGGACTCGTACTCGTCGGCGGCCGCCAGCTGGCCGGCGTCCAGCGCGAGCACCGTGCCCGCCACCCGTGCCGCGGGGTCGGGCGAGGCCAGGAGCACCGCGTGGGTGTCGCTGCCGGACAGGGCCACCGCTCGCGGGTCGAGGATGCGGAGCCGCCCCGCCGCATGGCCGGCCACCGCGTCGGGCTCGCCGGGCACCCGGGTGCCGAAGACGGCCTCCTGCACCGCCGGCGACTGCAGGGTGCCGTAGGAGAAGACGAGCTCGGTGGCCGCGCCGCGAGCACCGGGCGAGGAGTCGGGCGAGGAGTCGGGCGAGGAGTCGGGGGACACGCCAGCACGGTGACGGCCCCGGTGCGTGCAGGTCCATCGAGGATGTGCGGATGGAACCGTCCAGCCCCGGCTTCACGGTCGACGTGCGCCGGCTGCGGGTGCTGCGCGAGCTGGCCGACCGCGGCACGGTCGTCGCCACGGCCGCCGCCCTGCACCTGACCCCGTCGGCGGTCTCCCAGCAGATCGCCGTCCTGGCCCGCGAGGCCGGCGTCCCGCTGCTGGCCAGGGCCGGGCGCGGGGTGGTCCTCACCGACGCCGCGCGGATCCTGCTCGCCCACGCCGACGCGATCCACGCCCAGCTCGAGCGCGCCCGCCACGACCTGCTCGCGCACGCCGACGGCGGGGTCGGGCGGCTCGGCGTCGGCGCCTTCGCCACCGCCATCAGCGGTCTGCTGTGCCCGGTCCTGGCCGACTGGCGCCGCGAGCGCCCCGGCGTCGACGTGCGCGTCCACGAGGTCGAGGGCGAGGACGCCCTCACCGCGCTGCACCACGGCGAGGTCGACGCCGCGGTGGTGATGGAGTGGCGGCGGGCGCCGGCGCGCGGCGACGCCCGCTACGCGCGCCGTCCCCTGCTGCGCGACCCCCTGGACCTGCTCCTGCCCGCCGACCACCCCCTCGCCACCGCCGCGGCCGACGAGCCCGTGGCGCTGTCGGACCTCGCCGAGGAGGTCTGGGTCACCGGCCTGAGCGGTCCGTGCCAGGACGTCGTGCTCGACGCCTGCACCGCCGCCGGCTTCACCCCGCTCACGCACCACCGCAGCGGGGACTGGACCGCCGTGGGCGCGCTGGTCGCCGCCGGCCGCGGCCTGGCGCTGGTGCCCCGCCTGGCCGTGACCGCTGCCCCGCCCGGCACGGCGCTGCGCCGCCTGGCGCACCCGCGCCCGACCCGCCCGGTCTCGCTGGTCACCCGCGCCGGCTCCGAGGGCTCCCCCCTGCTCGCCGCGCTGGTGCAGGCCCTGGTCGAGCGCGCCCGGCGGGTGTCCTGACCGCGCGCCGGGCCGCGGGTCAGGTGAGCGGGACGGCGACGCGACCGGCGTGGCAGGGGTGCCTGGCCTCGTCGAGCATCGCGGCGGCCACGGTCGCCCGGGAGACGGTGCGCGGCAGCAGCCGGCGCGGGACGTCGTCCAGGGCCACGGTGGTGCGCGCGGGGCTGAGCGGTCCGTTGGTCAGGGGGCCGGCGTGGACCACGCTGGCTCCCAGTGGCAGCAGGAGCGCGTCGGCGCCGGCCTTGTCGGAGACCTCCCCGCCCAGGACGGTGCGCAGCAGCGCCCGGGTGAGGGGACCGGCGGGGCGGGCGGAGCCCCCGGTGCCGAAGGCGCTGAGCCACACCACGCGGGGCACCGGGCCGCTCGCGCGGGCAGCGGCCAGCGCCCTGGCCCCCGTGGTCAGGATGTCGTCGGGGCTGCCCTCGACCCGGCCCAGCGCCGAGACCACGGCGTCGGCGCCTGACAGGCCCGGGGTCAGCGACGGTGGGTCGGTGACGTCGGCGGCGACCGGGTGCAGCCGCGGGGAGGCGGGCAGGTCCAGCCGGTCCGGGTTGCGGGCCAGCGCGACCACGTCGTGGCCGCGGGCGAGGGCCTGGGTGACCAGGTGGCGACCGGTGGCTCCGGTGGCGGCGAGGACGGCGATGCGCACGAGGGCTCCGTGGAGTGGGGTGGCGGTGGCTCGGGCCGGTCAGGCGAGGGGGGACAGGACGTCGACGGCCTGGGAGTGCAGGGCGGGCGCGGTGGCGAGGAAGTCGCGGCTGCCCAGGCTCCACGCCTTCCCGTGCAGGTCGCTGATGGTGCCGCCGGCCTCGGTGACCAGCAGGGCGCCGGCGAGCAGGCCGGAGCGCACGGCGCTGTGCTGCCAGAACACGTCCGTGCGACCGGCGGCGACGTCGAGCAGCTGCAGCGTCGGCGGCACCGAGACCCGCGCCACCCCGCAGGCCGCCATCATCGCGGTCACGGAGCGGCCGATCAGCCGGAAGGTGCCCGCGCTCTCGCGCGGACTGGCCTGCCCGGTGCCGACCAGGGCCGCGGACAGCTCGGTCTTGCCCGAGGTGCGCAGGACCGCGCCGTCGAGGCGCGCGCCGCCTCCGGCGACGGCCGTGCAGACGGCTCGGGCCAGCGGCAGGTGGACCACGGCCAGCAGCGGCTGGCCGTCGCGCACCAGGGTGGCGGTCACGGCCCACTCGCCCAGCCCGTGCACGTGGTTGATCGCTCCCTCGACCGGGTCGACGACCCACCACTCACCCGCCGGCAGGGCGCCGTCGTCCAGCTCGTCCTCGACCCACCCCGCGCCGGGACGGGCCGCCTGCAGCCGCGGGCGCAGGACGGCGAGGGAGGCGGCGTCGCCGGCCCGGATGGCGGCGACGACCTCCTCGCGCGTCCTCGGGCGCACCGCGGCGGGAGAGCGCTCGAGCAGGCGCTCGCCGGCCGCCTCCGCGGCGGCGACGACCTCGGCGAGCAGCGCCTCGTCGACGTCGTGGTCGCCCGCGGCGGCCGAGCGGGCGGTGCGGGCGGTGCGGGCGGTGCGGGCGTCCGGGGAGGCGGCGCGGGCGTCGGTGGGGGGCACGGACCCAGCGTCGAGACCCGGGACGCATGATGTCCAGTGCACGTTCTGCACTCCTGGAGTGCACCGCGTGCACCTGGACCTGAACCTGCTGACGACCCTGGACGCGCTGCTCGAGGAGGGCAGCGTCAGCGGCGCGGCCGACCGGCTGCACCTGTCGCCACCGGCGATGAGCCGCGCGCTCGGCCGCCTGCGGCGCGCCACCGGCGACGAGGTCCTGGTGCGCACCGGTCGCACGATGACCCCCACCCCGTGGGCGGTGGCGGTGCGGGCGCAGGTGCACGCCCTGGTCCAGCAGGCGCACGCCGTGCTCTCCCCGGACCGCGACCTCGACCCGGCCTCCCTGGACCGCACCTTCGCGCTGCGCTGGCACGACGCGGTGACGGCGACCGTGGGCCCGGCGCTGCTCGCCCGGGTGCGCGAGCGGGCGCCGGGGGTGCGGCTGCGCTTCCTGCCCGAGACCAGCGACGATCCCGACGACCTGCGCCACGGCCGCGTCGACCTGGAGGTCCACGCCGGCTCCGCCGCCGGCGGCGTCCGGTACGAGACCGTCGCGCACGACCACCTCGTCGTCGTCCTGCGCGCCGGGCACCCCGCTGCGGCGAACGGCGAGCTGTCCCTCGAGCGCTACGCGGCGGCCGAGCACGTCACCGTCTCCCGGCGCGGTCGCCTGCGCGACGCCGTGGACGACGCGCTGGAGGCCCGAGGGCTGGCGCGGCGGGTCGTCGCCGCCGCTCCCACCGCCTCCGCGGCGCTGCACTTCGTCCGCTCCGGCGACCTGATCGCCGCGGTCCCCTCGACCGCCGCGTCCGCGCTGGCCGGCCAGGCCGACCTGCAGCGCCTGCCGCTGCCGCTGGACCTGCCGCCCGTGCCCCTCGGGATCGCCTGGCACCAGCGCTACGACGGCGACCCCGCCCACGCGTGGCTGCGCGACCTCGTGCGCACCGCGCTGCGCGCCGCGTCCTCCGGCCAGGGCCAGGAGCCGCCGGCGGCGGGCGGGTCGGGGCCCTCGGGCGCTGCGCCCGCGCGCCCGCGGTAGGCGCGGCGGCGCCGGGCTGTCGGGACGCGGGTGCAGGATGGCGCGCAGCGCGCGGGGAGCACCCGCGCGGCGCCGCGCGGGTGCGGCCGGGCCGTCGGGGAGGAGGCCGCCGTGAGCATGGAGATGGCGGCGTGGAGGTCGCTCTACGCCGGTCGCGGGCCGGAGGGCGAGCGGCCCCGCCTGTCGCGGGCGACGCTGCGGCGCATGGCCGCGTTCGCGCGCCCGCACCGGCGCAGCCTCGCGCTCTTCCTCGCGCTCAGCGTGGCGATGGCCGTCCTCGCCGTCGCGGGCCCGGTGCTGGCCGGCCGGGTCGTCGACGCGATCGTCGGCGGCGCGGCGCTGGGCGTGGTGGTGCGCCTGGCGGTCCTGATCGCCGTCCTCGCCGTGGCCGAGGCGGGGCTCGGGCTGCTGGTGCGCTGGCTGTCGTCGACGATCGGGGAGGGCCTGATCCTCGACCTGCGCACGGCGGTGTTCGACCACGTCCAGCGCATGCCGGTCGCGTTCTTCACGCGCACGCGCACCGGGGCGCTGGTCAGCCGGCTCAACAACGACGTGATCGGCGCGCAGCGGGCCTTCAGCGACACCCTCTCCGGCGTCGTCAGCAACCTCGTGGCCGTCGCCCTGACGCTCGTGGTGATGGTGGGGATCTCCTGGCAGGTCACCCTGCTGGCCCTGCTGCTGCTGCCGGTCTTCGTCCTGCCGGCCCGCCGCACGGGCGCGCGGCTGGCGCGCCTGGAGCGGGAGGCGGCGGACCACGACGCCGCGATGGGCGCGCAGATGACCGAGCGGTTCTCCGCGCCCGGCGCCACGCTCGTGAAGCTCTTCGGGCGCCCGGAGCGGGAGTCCGCCGAGTTCGCCGCCCGGGCCCGGCGCGTGCGCGACATCGGCGTGCGCACGGCGATGGTGCAGTGGGCGTTCTTCACCGCCCTGACGCTGGTCTCCTCCCTCGCCCTGGCGCTGGTGTACGGCCTCGGCGGGGCCTACGCGCTGCGCGGCACCCTCGAGGCCGGGGACGTCGTCACGCTCGCGCTGCTCATCACGCGCCTGTACGCCCCGCTGACGGAGCTCTCCAGCGCCCGGGTGGAGGTGATGAGCGCCCTCGTCAGCTTCGAGCGCGTCTTCGAGGTGCTCGACCTCGTCCCGCTGGTGCGCGAGGCGCCCGACGCCGTGCCGGCGCCCGACGGCCCGCTGTCCGTGGAGCTGGAGGACGTCCGGTTCGCCTACCCCTCCGCCGAGCAGGTGTCGCTGGCCTCCCTCGAGGACGTCGCGCAGCTGGACGCCCGCGGCGGCGGAGAGGTGCTGCACGGGGTCTCCTTCCGCGCCGAGCCCGGCCAGCTCGTCGCGCTGGTCGGCTCCTCCGGCGCCGGGAAGTCGACCATCGCCTCCCTGGTGCCGCGCCTGTACGACGTCACGGGCGGCGCGGTGCGCCTCGGCGGCGTCGACGTGCGGCACCTGACGGCAGCCTCCGTGCGCGAGGCCGTCGGGATGGTCACCCAGGACGGCCACCTGTTCCACGAGTCGATCCGCGCCAACCTGCTCTTCGCGCGCCCGGAGGCGGGCGAGGCGGAGCTGTGGGACGCGCTGGCCCGCGCGCGCCTGGCCGACCTCGTCGCGGACCTGCCGGACGGCCTCGACACCGTGGTCGGCGAGCGCGGGTACCGCTTCTCGGGCGGGGAGCGGCAGCGGCTGACGATCGCGCGGCTGCTGCTCGCCCGCCAGCGCGTGGTGATCCTCGACGAGGCCACCGCCCACCTCGACTCCACTTCGGAGGCGCAGGTGCAGGCCGCGCTCGACGAGGCGCTGGGCGGGCGCACGGCCCTCGTCATCGCCCACCGGCTGTCCACCGTGCGCGCGGCCGACCTCATCCTCGTCGTCGAGGACGGCCGGGTCGTCGAGCGGGGCACGCACGCCGCGCTGCTGGCCGCGGGCGGGCGGTACGAGCAGCTGCACCGCACCCAGTTCGCCCAGCGCGCCCCCGCGGACGCCGCGGCAGCGGGCGCCGCTGCGGGAGCGGTGCCGGCTCAGCCGGCGTCGGGCGAGGCGTCCACCGACC
The DNA here is from genome assembly GCF_900101335.1 of Quadrisphaera sp. DSM 44207. Classification (NCBI taxonomy): domain Bacteria; kingdom Bacillati; phylum Actinomycetota; class Actinomycetes; order Kineosporiales; family Kineosporiaceae; genus Quadrisphaera; species Quadrisphaera sp. DSM 44207. The sequence goes on from NZ_FNKA01000004.1 coordinate 239,007, forward strand.
GGGCGCGGTGGGCGTAGGCGGCCGCGCGCACCGCCTCGTCGCTCTCCAGCCCGGCCCCGAGCGCGCCGCCCGCCGTCGCCAGCGAGCTGGTCAGCCAGGCCAGCTCCACCCAGTCCCCGGCGCCGACGTCGTGACCGATGGCATCGGCGAACAGCGCGGGCACCACGAGCAGCAGCGCGGCCAGCAGGGCGAGGACGAGCAGCGCGGCGTAGAAGCACAGCACCCCGACGACGACGGTGCCGGTGGTGGCGAGGTTGAACAGCGCGACCTGCTTGCGCGCGCGGGGGGAACGGGCGCGCTCCCACAGCCCGGCGCCGGCGATCAGGGTGACGGCGACGGCGACCACCGCCCCGAGCCCGACCGCCACGTGGCGCACGGCGCCGAACGCGTCGGCGAGCCGCCAGATGTCGGAGGTGACGAGCGCGAAGACGCCCGTGGCCACGGCCGCGGCCAGCGCCCGGGAGAGCCCGGCGGCCAGGCGCCAGGGCTGGTTGGCGCGCACCATGCCGACCAGCAGCCGCAGGTTGCCGGTGAGCACCCGCGCCGTGAAGCGCACGCCGTCCCCGCCGGCGCCGGCCTGGTCCTCGCCCAGCTCGCGCAGGCGCCGGCCCAACCCCGCCGAGCGCGGCGCGGCGGCCGCCTCCTCGTCGTCCCCCAGCAGCGTGCGCACCAGCCCCAGCACGGTCGAGCGCGCGCGCCGGTGCAGGCCCACCGCGCCGAGCGCCGGCACGCAGAGCACCGCGACGCCGTGCACCGGGCTGGCGTGGGCCACGACCGGGCGGCGCGCGACCTGCAGCGGCAGGTCGGTCAGGCAGACGGCGAGGTCCCACTCCTCCTCCAGCAGGCGCCGGCGCGCGGCCGCGACGAGCTCGCCGTCGTCGGCGGGCGGGACGACGAGGCCGTCCTCGACGGCCACCGCGCGCCACTCGACGTCCGGCAGCCGGCGCCCGAGCTCGCCGGGCAGCTCTTGCGCCAGGTGCCGCGCGAGCGCCGCCGGCGTGCCAGGAGCGCCGACGAGGCCGACGACGACGTCGCCGCGGGCGGCCTGCGCCGGAGCGCTCACCGCGGCCCCGCCCCGGGGGAGTCGTCCGCGGCGGCGGCCACCGGCGCCGCCTCGTCGACCGCCGGCGCAGCGCTGCCCTCGCGCGAGGCGGGGTCCGCGGGTGCGGCGGGGTCGCCCGGTGCGGCCGGGCGCCGCGTGGCCAGCCAGCAGCCGAGCAGCACGAGGGGGAAGCCGATCGCCATGCCCGGGGTGAAGCGCTCGTCGAGCAGGGCGATGCCGAGGGCCAGCGCGACGACCGGGTTGAGGAAAGTGATCACCAGCGCGCGGTTGGGCCCCACCTCGGCGATGAGGGCGAAGAAGACGACGAAGGCCGCGGCGGTGCACACCACGGTCAGCAGCACGACGCTGGTGACCACCTGCCCGCTCGGCCACCGCGCCGGCAGGGACGCCGCGGCGAAGGGCGCGTAGACCACCGCGGTGATCACCAGCGAGGCCGTGATCACCGCGAGCGGCGGGACGTCGCGCAGGGAGCGGCTGACCACCAGCGGCGCCGTCCCGTAGCCGAGGGCGACCAGGCCCACCTCGACCGCGGCGCCGACCTGCGCGCCGCGCACGTCGAGCCCGAGCAGCACGGCCACCCCGGCCAGGCCGACCCCGAGGCCGAGCGCGCGCCCGGCGGTGAGGCGGTCGTCGCCGCCGACCAGTCGGGTGGCCACGGCGGCCACCAGCGGCACGGCCGCCACCAGCAGGCCGGTCAGGGCGCTCGGCAGCTCCTCCTCGGCGTGCGAGAGCAGCAGCCACGGGCCCGTGACCTCCAGCACCGTGTACGCCAGCACGGGCCGCCAGGAGCGGAGCACCGCGCGCAGGGCCCCCGGCCGCACCGCCAGCGGCGCCAGCAGCAGCGCCGCCAGCCCGGCCCGCACCGCCACGAGCACCACGGGCTCGAGCTCGGTGACGGCCACCCGGATCAGCAGGTACGGCGTGCCCCACACCACCGCCATGACCGCGAACAGCGCCCAGCCGCGCCGGCTCATCCCGCTCCTCCCCTGCCGGGCGGCGCCGCGCGCAGCCGCTGGGGCCCATCCTCCTGCACGGCCGTGCGGTGCTCGCGCACCCGGTCGTGGCGAGGGGGACGTGGACGCCGTACTGCTCGCAGCCCTCGCCGGGCTCGCGCTGGTCGACAGCACGAGCATCGGCACCCTCGTGGTGCCGCTGGTGCTGCTGCTGCGCCCTGGCCCTGGTCGACGCGCTCGCGAGGTGACGCACCTCCAGGCGCGTCAGTGCACCGCGGTCTGCGCCGCGGTCTGCGCCGCGGTCTGCGCCGTCCCGAACCGGCGCGGCGGCGCGCCGGCGTGCTCGTCGAGCCAGGAGAGCACCGACCCGGGCGGGATGGGCCGGCTGAGGACGTACCCCTGCACGGTGTCGCAGGCGAGGTCGGCGAGGGTGTTCCAGGCGTCCTCGTCCTCGACGCCCTCGGCCACCACCGACAGGCCCAGGTCCTTGGCGAGGTCCACGGTCGAGCGCACGATCACCTGGTCGGTGCGCCGGTGGGCCAGGGCGCGCACGAAGCAGCGGTCGATCTTCAGCTCGTCGACGGGCAGGCCCTGCAGGTAGGCCAGCGAGGAGTAGCCCGTGCCGTAGTCGTCCACGGACAGCGCGACCCCGAGCGCCTTCAGCTCGGTCAGCACCTCCAGCGCGGTGTCCGGGTCGGTCATCAGCGCGCTCTCGGTCAGCTCGAGCACCAGCCGCTCGCGCGGCACCGGCGAGCCCTGCAGCAGCGCCGCCACGCGCTGGGGGAAGGAGCGGTCCAGCACGTTGCGCACGGAGACGTTGACCGACACCGACAGGTCGTGGCCGGCCTGCGCCCACGCCGCGCAGGACGTCAGCGCGCTGTCGATGACGTGCAGCGTCAGCGCGTCGATCAGCCCGGTGTGCTCGACGAGGGGGATGAACACGTCCGGCATGACGGTGCCGTGCTGCGGGTGCTCCCAGCGCAGGAGGGCCTCCATGCCGTGCACCCGGCCGGTGCGCGTGTCGGCCTTGGGCTGGAAGTGCGGCACCAGCTCCCCGCGCTCGAGGGCGGAGCGCACGTCGCCGAGCAGGGCCAGGCGCTCGGGGCTGTAGTGGTCCGCGTCGCGGTCGTACGCCGCGACGCGGTCGGGCGCCTGCTTGGCCAGGTACATCGCGACGTCCGCGCGCTGCAGCAGCAGCTCCGCGGCGTCCCCGTGCTCGGGGGCCACCGCCACGCCGACGCTCGCGCCGACGGAGACGTTGAGCCCCCGCAGGTCCACGGGCTCCTCCAGCACGGCGACGAGGCGCCGCGCCACCGCCACGGCCTCCGCGGCGCCGTCCACGACGGGCAGCAGCACGGCGAACTCGTCCCCGCCGAGGCGCGCGAGGGTGTCGGACTCGCGCAGGACGCCGACGAAGCGCGCGGCCACCTGGCGCAGCAGCTCGTCGCCGTTGCCGTGCCCGAGGGTGTCGTTGACCTCCTTGAACCGGTCCAGGTCCAGCAGCAGCACCGCCGTGGGGGCCCCGGTGCGCCGCGCCGCGGCGAGCGCCCGCTCGGAGCGGTCGAACAGCAGGGTCCGGTTCGGCAGGCCGGTCAGGGCGTCGTGCAGCGCCTGGTGCTCGTTGTGCGCCAGCTGCGCGCGCAGCCGGCGGCTGGCCACCGAGACCAGGCGGAACAGCGAGGCCCACAGCAGCAGCAGGCCGCCCAGCAGCACGCCGACGAGCCGGCGGGTGTCGGCGGCCACGCCGTCCAGCACCGGCTGGTGGGGCGTGTGCAGCCCCACGACGGCCACGACGTCGCCGTCCGCCACCTGCAGCGGCGTGTAGACCGCCACCACGGGGCCCGCCCCCTGCTCGCTCGCGTCCGCGACGGCGTAGGCCGGCAGGCCCGTCTCGAGCACCCCGCGCACCACCGGCGACGGCGGCCCGTCGCGGCCGATCAGGCTGTGGTCGTCGCTGTAGAGGACGGCGCCGGTGGGGTCGAAGGCCTCGGCGCGCGTGAGGATCCCCTCCTCGACCCCGTCCGCCACGACCCGGTCGACCCGGGTCACCTCCGCCACGGTCAACCGGCCCCGGGCGGCGCCGTCGAGCAGCACCGACTCCAGGCCGACCTCCGTGACGAACCGGCCGCTGCGCAGGGCGTCCTGCAGGGCGCGCTCCTCGATCACGCCGCGCAGGCAGGCGCTGACGAGCACCGCCAGGACGGCGACCACGGCGAAGCTGGTGGTGCCGTAGACGGCCGTCAGCGACAGCCGTGCTGACCGAGCGGACACGCGGGCCTCCCACGCAGAAGAGCGGACCCCGGTCCATCGACGGGGGTCCGCTCCTCCTTGAGGCGCCTGGGGGTGTCAGCTGGGGGTGCCGCCGCCCGCCGCACCGCTGGGCGCGTTCCCGGCGTCCCGGACCTCCCCCTGCACCGCGCCGCCCTGGGCGCCCTGCTGCTGGCTGCCCTGCTGCTGGCTGCCCTGCTGCTCGCCGCCCGCGCTGGAGCCCACCGCCGCCTGCTGCTGGGAGGAGGTCAGGTCGATGCTCTCCCCAC